>NZ_JBQEKA010000053.1:0-21208 GCF_052103615.1 Kerstersia sp.
GCACGAGCTACGCAGTGGCGCACGCAGGACGCTGGGGGTTCGGCACGTCCAAGGCCAGGGTGTAGCAGAATAAATATGACAATCACATCCTGGGCGGCGAACAGTCATACGAAGAAACGATTGCCGACGCCAGTCTGGATATGCCTTTCACACTGGGCCTGGCGCAAATGCTGACCATAGGCGGACAGTGGAAACACGAAAAGCTGGTTAACACCGACACCATCGGTACTGGCGGTATTCCTGTGGATGCAACAGGCCATCCGATGGACACCGACCCCAAGGTGTCGGGCAATACCAGCGCCTTGTTCGTGGAGGATCAGCTGACACTCCAGAAGAATCTGCTATTGACGCTGGGTTTGCGCGCAGATCATCACAAGGACTACGGCACGCATTACAGCCCGCGTGGCTACTTGGTCTGGCATCCGGCGGAAAACTGGACACTGCGCGGGGGGATCTCCCGTGGCTTCCGGGCGCCGAGTTTCAAGGAAAATTCCAGCAAAGCGGTGACTTACTCACGGGGACGCGGCTGCAACAGTCTCAAGCCTCTGGGCTATACCAGCGGCGGTTGCTATATGGCAGGTAATCCAGACCTGAAGCCTGAAACCAGCACTAGCTCCGAGATCGGCGTCGAATATGACACGCCGGTGCTGGGTGCGGGGCTGACGTACTTCCATACCAACTTCCGTAACAAAATTCAGTACGAAGCGCTGGGCGAATACTACGGCTACTGGTGGACGCGCCAGGCCAATATCGAGCGCGCGCGCACGCAAGGTCTGGAAGGCTCCCTGCGTATTGCGCTGACTCGCGATCTGGAATGGACCACCACGGGCACCTATATGTTCGAGGCCAAGAACCGCACCACGGACGAAACCCTGATTGATACGCCCAAGCTGTCGCTGTATTCCGCTTTGCAGTGGTTCGCCACCGACCGCCTGAATCTGCAATTGTCGGCCAATCATACCGGCAAGCAATTGGGCACCAAGACGAGCTATGTCAAGGCTTATACGACCGCTGATTTTTCGGCCAATTTCAACGTGGCCGATAACGTGACTTTGCGGGCAGGCCTGACCAATCTGTTCAACAAACGGATAGACAGCACCGACGGATACTCGTTCTACATTCCTCGCCGTGAAGTCTATGTCGGTATGACTGCGCGCTTCTAAGGCTTGATGAAGCCCAGGCACGGGTGGCGGCATTGCGCCGCCCGCGCTTTCCTGAAATTTCCTTTTCTTCAAGGTATGTCATGACCACTGGTTCCCGTTTTTCCTCTCCCCGCCGGCAGTTGTCCAAGCTTGCCATGGCGTGCCTGTGCGCCCTGCCCGGCCTGCTTAGCGCGGCGGTCTTTGATCAGGCCGATACCGATACCTCGGGGCGCATCTGGATTAAAGATGTCGTGTTGCCCGGCGGCAAGGCGGTGCTGGAAGGACAGGCATTTGTCCCCGGCCAGAAGGTGACACTGCTGCGGGGGCAGTCCGTCCTGAACCCCCAGGCGCCATACCAGGTGGATGAGAAGGGAGAGTTCCAAGCCAGTCTCGATATTCCAGCCAACGCCGCGCCGGGCATTCACACACTGATTGTGCAGACCAGTGAGCCGGCAGCGACCGCTTTGCATTCGCTGAAGATTTCGCCGGTTGTCCCGGTCGCAGGCGCAGAACGGTTTCAGGTCGCTAGCCAAAAACTGGTGCCAGGCCTCTATCAGGTAGTGTTCAGCCCGCGCAACAACGCTTTGTATGTCACATCCGCTGTGGGCCGGCCCCCCGTCAAGGCATCTCGCTTGCTGAAGCTCAACCCGGAAACGCTGGCCATCGAAGCGCAGGCGGATGCCTTGCCGGTCAGTGGCCGGGAAGACGGCCATGTGCATGCGGTATATGGCGTGGGTATCGATGAAGCTAATGGCAATATCTGGACCACTAACACCCGCGATGACAGCGTAGCGGTGTACCGCGCCAGTGACCTGAAACTGGTCAAACAATTTGAAAACGGCGTATTGCCCCATGGCCGGGATGTCGTGGCGGATGCCGCGCAAGGAAAAATCTTTGCATCGGGTTCGGGGCAAATTGCGGTATTCGATGCCAAGACTTTGGCGCCGCTATCTGTGATTGAGCCGCGCAGCGCGTTGCGCGGCGAGAGTTTCTCCCCTGCCAGCCTGGCGCTGGATGCCGCCAAGGGCAAACTCTATACCGTGAGTATGAGCACGCCTGAAGCCGCCGTGATTGATACGGCGAGCGGCGCCGTGGAGCGCATCATTGCCCTGCCCGGCGCGCGCTCCGCCATCGGCGTGGCTGTGGATCCCGAAGGGCAGCGTCTGTATGTGACGGCTCAAGGCAGCGATAACCTGCTGATCGTGGATTTACGCGACGGCAAGGTGCTGCACGATGTCAAAACGGGCGCAGGCCCCCTGAACGTTACTTTCGATGCCGTGAACGGGCTGGCCTATGTCGCCAATCGTGGCGCGGGGACGATTACCGTGGTCGATGGCAATGGCCGGATTGTGGCCAACCTGGATGGCGGCAGCTATCCCAACCACCTGGGAACGGATGGCAAGGGGCATGTGTTCGTCGTGAACAAGTCCAAAGGCAGTGATGACCCCCAAGGCGATCACATCCGCCGCCTGACGCCCTTGCAAGGCGCTGCGCCTGCTGCACGCCAGTAAAGCGCAGGCCCGGCCAGCCCTTGGCTGACCGGGCCGCAGAGAGCACAACGGCTGCTACCCGCGCAGTCCCAGCGGCCAGGCTATCAAGCCTGGCCGGAACCAGTATTGTGGCGCTGCTCCAGCGCATCGATATAGGCAATGAACATATCGGCCATGGCTTCGGCGCAGCGCGTGATTTCGTCTTGCGTCCTAGGGGACTCCGAAAAACGCTTGCCGGCCGACGTTAAAGTCAAACGTATCATTTCTGCCGCGGTGGTCTGAGCATCGGCGGGCACAGAGGCGGGCAGCGCGCCTGCAATATATTGCCGGATGGTTTCCCTGCCAGCACGGCGGAACACTCTGGTTTCCTGGGTATCACGATACAGCGGCGCCGCATCGCTGAGAGCGACCCGCATGGCAGCCTCTTCGCATTCAGAGTGAATAAAAACCTGTACCAGCTCACGGATACGGTCATGCGCAGGCTTGGAGAGATCCTCGACAATGCGGCGCATCATGCTGCTGGTCCGCTGCCATTCATTGACTTGCAGGCGAAACAGGATGGCGGCCTTGTTGGGGAAATACTGGTACAGAGACCCAACGCTGACCCCTGCCCGTTCTGCCACTCTGGCTGTTGTGAAACGGGCTGCCCCCTCTTCCGCCAACACCTGGGCCGCCGCTTCCAGAATCGCGGCCACCAGGCCTTCCGAACGTGCTTGTTGGGGGTTCTTACGGGGATTCAAGGGCAAGCTGGACGCCATGGTGCACTCCGGTCGGGCGAGACGCCGGATCCAAAATAGATGCCAGCATTCTATCGGCTGGACCGGTACGCGCCTAGCGGATGTGATGGAGGCGTTTTCGCCCGGCCTCGCAGGGCTTGCCCGCCCGGTTGGCTGCCAAACAGACGCATTTCGAGGTCTTACCCGTAAATATTTCCAGCACAAGACCTGAACGGATATGTGAATAGGCTGGCAGATTCTGCCTGCGCGGAGAAATTTTTTTCCAGCAGATCCTGAGGTTTACCAGCATGAAGTCTGCCGATAGCGGCTAGCCCGGCCTGATTTGCCTGACGATGAAAATGCGAATCTCCATGCGAATAGAAAATTCCCGGGCTAGATCGTATTCTGAATACGACGAATTCGTCGCATTTTTTGTCTGACCCCATGCGCCCGAACCGAGCCATGGTCTATTTTCTTACTCAGGTTCTCTTTCATGCATAAACATACGACTGGCGGCACACTGCCGCCAGATACTGTCGGTCATCAGCCACGCAGCGTCTTTATCGTGCTTCTGCCGATCACCATTGCAGTATTTATCAGTTTTTTCAATATGGGGATGCAGCTGGCCGTCTTGCCGCTGCACCTGCACGACCGCCTGGGCATGGGCCCGCTGGTTGTGGGTATTGTTGTCGGTGCCCAGTTCGTCGGCGCCCTACTCTCACGTCCCTGGGCAGGCAACCATGCCGATACACGCGGCCCATCCCGCGCCGTGGTCTTGGGGTTCATGGCCGCCTCGGCATCCGGCGTTGCCTACCTGATGTCCATGCTGTGCGTGGATCAGCCGGTAGCATCGACGCTGCTGGTGCTAGCCGGCCGGGTCATTTTAGCCGTTGGGGAAAGCCTGATTGTCACAGGCGCGCTGGGCTGGGGGATCGCCCTGGTAGGCCCCAGCAGCGCAGGCAAGGTCATGGCCTGGACCGGCATGGCCATCTTCGGCGCTTATGCGCTGGGGGCGCCCGCTGGCGGCTGGGTATATGAACGCTACGGCTTTACGGGTATCGGTGTTGCCACGATTTTGTTGCCGCTTCTGGCATTGGCTTGCGTCGCCCGCATGACGCCGGCCGCGCCGTCTGCCACACGCCGGGCATCGTTCTACAAGGTACTGGGGTCGGTCTGGCTGCCTGGCCTGGGGCTGGCCCTGTGCAGCATCGGTTTTGGCGTGCTGACGGCGTTTATTGCTTTGCTGTTCGCCGCCAAGGGCTGGGAGAATCCGTCACTGGCCTTTACCGCTTTTGGCGTCGCCTTTATCGTCGCGCGTATTTTCTTCGGGCACCTGCCTGACCGTATCGGCGGCGCACGGGTGGCGCTGGTATGTGTCGTCATCGAAATGGTGGGCCAGATCCTGATCTGGACGGCTGATTCTGCCTTGACGGCCTATGTTGGCGCCGCACTGAGCGGATTTGGTTATTCGCTGGCCTTTCCTGGTTTTGGCGTCGAAGCCGTGCGCCGTGCGCCGCCCCAAAGCCGCAGCCTGGCCATGGGGGCCTATGTGGCCTGCGTGGATATCTCCATGGGCATCACCAGCCCCCTGGCAGGCCTGGTCGCTAGGAACTGGGGCATTTCATCGGTTTACCTCGCGTCTTCCATTCTGGTTGGCGCATCGGTCGTCGTGGCATTCATGCTGCTGGGCCACCGGCCCAACAAGGCCTGAGTTCAGTACATGATTCGGGCACCCGACACAGCGATCCAGGCCCGGCACCTGGCCTGGCCGCCCTTGCAATTGATTTGAACGGCTGCCAGGCAGGCGGCATACCGGCTAACCCTTCCCGCCAGGCGGCTGTCTGCCCCTGGCACGGATTGTCTTAACAAAAGCTCAAAAAAAAAGCGCCTCTGACTTGAGAGTCAGAGGCGCTTTTTGCTTGCCTGGCCGCTATATGCAGCAAACATAACTGGCCACCATAACCGGCAGCCATAACTGGCACTAAAACAGCGCCCGCTACAAGCGGCCCGGAGAGCCGGCAATCACTGCCGCCCGGCTGCCGCTATCAGCAGCACCGGGCGAGGCATGGCTTAACGGCCGGATACAGCCAGTTTCTGCCAGGTATCGACGACGGTGTCCGGGTTCAAGGAAATCGACAGAATACCTTCATCCTTCAACCATTGAGCGAAGTCCAGATGGTCGCTGGGGCCTTGGCCGCAGATACCCACATACTTGCCAGCCTTCAGGCAAGCCTGGATAGCACGGCTCAGCATGAACTTGATGGCTTCGTCGCGCTCGTCGAAATCGGCGGCCAGCAGCTCCATACCCGAATCGCGGTCCAGGCCCAGGGTCAGCTGGGTCATGTCGTTAGAACCGATCGAGAAGCCGTCGAAGTGCTCCAGGAACTGTTCTGCCAGGATGGCGTTGGACGGCACTTCGCACATCATCACGACGCGCAGGCCGTTCTGGCCGCGCACCAGACCGTTATCAGCCAGCAGGCCGATGACCTTTTCCGCTTGCTTCACGGTACGCACGAAAGGCACCATGATTTCCACGTTGGTCAGGCCCATCTCTTCGCGCACTTTCTTCAGCGCTTCGCATTCCATGCGGAAGCACTCGGCGAAGTCTTCGGCGATATAGCGCGAAGCGCCGCGGAAGCCCAGCATGGGGTTTTCTTCCTCAGGCTCATAGCGCGAACCGCCAACCAGCTTGCGGTACTCGTTCGACTTGAAGTCGGACATGCGCAGGATGACAGGCTTGGGATAGAAAGCGGCGCCAATGGTGGCAATGCCTTCGGCCAGCTTCTCAACAAAGAAGGCGCGCGGGCTGGCGTAGCCACGGGCAGCCGATTCCACGGCTTTCTTCAGCTCGCTGTCCACATTCGGGTAATCCAGCACAGCCTTCGGGTGGATACCGATGTTGTTGTTGATGATGAATTCCAGGCGGGCCAAGCCCACGCCAGCATTCGGAATCTGCGCGAAATCGAAAGCCAGTTGCGGGTTACCGACGTTCATCATGATCTTGACGTCGATTTCCGGCATGGCGCCACGGCGCACTTCCTCGACTTCCGTCTCAATCAGACCGTCATAGATACGGCCTTCGTCGCCTTCGGCGCACGAAACCGTCACTTGCTGGCCTTCTTTCAGGATGTCAGTGGCTTCACCGCAACCCACGACTGCCGGAATACCCAGTTCACGGGCAATGATGGCGGCGTGGCAAGTGCGGCCGCCGCGATTGGTCACGATGGCCGAGGCGCGCTTCATCACCGGCTCCCAGTTGGGGTCGGTCATGTCGGTCACCAGCACGTCGCCAGGCTGAACCTTGTCCATTTCAGCGATGTCGGACACGATACGCACAGGGCCCGCGCCAATCTTCTGGCCAATCGCGCGGCCAGTCACCAGCACATCGCCGGTGGCTTTCAGACGGAAGCGCTGTTGCACATCGTTTTCGCCTTGTTGCGACTTCACGGTTTCCGGGCGTGCCTGGAGGATGTAGAGCTTGCCATCGACACCATCACGGCCCCATTCGATATCCATCGGGCGGGCGTAATGCTTTTCAATGATGACGGCATAACGGGCCAGCTCGATGACCTCTTCGTCGGTCAGCGAGTAGCGGTTACGCTCGGACACGGGCACATCCACCGTGCGGACGGCATGGCCGTCGGTACGCTCGGGGTTGAATTCCATCTTGATCAGCTTGGAACCGATGCGGCGGCTGATGATGGGGTATTTGTTCGCAGCCAGCGCGGGCTTGAACACATAGAACTCGTCAGGATTGACGGCGCCCTGCACCACGGTTTCACCCAGGCCGTAGGAAGTGGTGATGAACACGACGTCCTGGAAGCCCGATTCCGTGTCGATGGTGAACATCACACCGGCGCTGCCCTTGTCGGAACGCACCATGCGCTGCACGCCAGCCGACAGAGCAACATCAGCGTGGGCATAGCCCTTGTGCACACGATAGGAAATGGCGCGGTCGTTATACAGCGAAGCGAAAACGTGATGGATTTTTTCCAGCACATCGTCGATGCCGACTACGTTCAGATAGGTTTCCTGCTGACCGGCGAACGAAGCGTCGGGCAGGTCTTCAGCAGTAGCGGAAGAGCGCACGGCGAACGAACCCTTGCCGTCTGCATCCAGCTCGGCAAAGGAAGTGCGGATGGCTTTTTCCAGCGCTTCAGGCAGCGGGGTGTCGATGATCCATTGACGAATCTGCGCACCGGCGTCAGCCAGTTCGCGCACGTCTTCCGGATTCAGCGTCGAGAGGCGCTCGGCAATACGATCACCCAGGCCCGAAAGCTTGAGAAAATCGCGGAAGGCATCAGCAGTTGTAGCGAAGCCGCCGGGCACGCGCACACCTGCGCTGGCCAGCTGGCTGATCATTTCACCTAACGATGCGTTTTTTCCTCCTACCGAGTCGACATCCGTCATGCGGAGCTGCTCGAACGAAACGACATAAGACATGAAGTCACCTTTACAATGGATAGAAAGCGAGTTGGGTCAGCGTACCTGCTTGCGGCTTTACCGCAGATGCCCTGACCCAACCAGCCTGACAGGCCTGATCGTGTGACTTCTGAAGGCTCGGAATTGTACCGCCCCTGCCGCCATTTTGGTGCTTAAAACGAAAAAATATGACTAATCAACCACTTGAACGTACTGTCTTTATCGTCTCCGACGGCACCGGTATTACTGCCGAAACTTTCAGCCATTCCGTTTTGTCCCAGTTCGAAACGGTAAAGTTCAATAGTACGCGTATCCCGTTCATCACCACACTGGAAAAGGCCGACCAGGCCATCGCCAGGATCGAGCAATCGGTCAATGAAAACAAGGGCTTGCAACCTATTATTTTCAGTACGCTGGTGGATCCCGCGATCAAGGCCCGCGTTAGCAGCACGCCTTGCGTGTTCCTGGATCTGTTTGGCGCCTTCGTCGCGCCAGTGGAACAGGCGCTGGGGGTGAAATCCAGTCACTCCATCGGCCGCTCCCACATGGGCGCGACATCTGAACAGTATCTGCGCCGCATCAACGCGATCAACTTCAGCCTGGCGCATGATGACGGCCAGTTCGTGCACGGCCTGGAACAGGCCGATGTCATTCTGGTTGGCGTCTCGCGCTGCGGAAAAACCCCGACCAGCCTCTACCTGGCCATGCAGTACGCCATCAAGGCCGCCAACTTCCCCCTGATTCCCGAAGACTTCGACCGTGGCCAGCTGCCTGCTACCTTGCAGCCTTACCGCAAAAAGCTGTTCGGCCTGACCATCCAGCCCGAGCGCCTGTCGGAAGTCCGCAATGAGCGCCGGCCGGGCAGCCAGTATGCATCGCTGGAACAATGCCGCGATGAAGTCGCCGCCGCCGAGCGCATGATGCGCCGCGAAGGGATTGCCTGGCTTTCCACCACCACCAAGTCGATCGAAGAAATCTCGACGACCATCATGGAAGAAGTCGGGCTCAGCACCCGCTCTTACTAAGCATGAAAAACCGGCCTGCGAGCCGGTTTTTTTCTGCCTGTGCGGCCTCAGCCGATTCAATGTCCCGCTGCGGCGGCAACGGGGACTGCTTTATTCGCACGCCTCAGCCGGACCCGCGACTGCCGGATTCCCGGCAAGAAACTGCCGGCCATTCCATTCCAGGGAGTTGCGCAGGCACTCGTCCCCGTCCACCCAGCTCATGGCAATCGTACGGCTGTTAACGTGGTAATCCAGGTGCAATGAATAATAGTCTTCGCCGCCATAGGGGAAACTGAATACCTGGCCGGTCGCGACATCCCCTAGGAAGGCAAAGCGGCAGCTGGTTCCGCAGCCAATTTCCACGATGGCATAGTGGCCCGCAAAGTTAGGGCCAGCGCGCATCGCATTGGTGATGCGGGTACGGTAATCCGCATAGGCGCGGTCCCGCCCGGCAAAATCCGGCAGCCGGATGGCGCCTTGATACACGCTCTCCTGAGGCAAGGCATCCGCTGCAGCAGCGGTTGCGCCCAGGCTCACTGCCGCCATGAACAGGCATGCTGCGATTGAATTTTTCAAGATAACGTCTCCCATGCTTTGCTGCGGTTGGAATACGGCTGAATGTGCCGGTCTTCCCTGAGCCGGTCGTCCCTGAACCGGTCGTCCCCGAGCAGGTCGTCCATGTGTAGGGCATCCGTGTAGGCCCTCCCTGTAGGCCGTCCATGTGTTGGCCCCATCCCTGAACCACTTCTGCCGGCCTGCGCTGGCGCCCTGCTGCCCCACAAACCGCAAGCTATCGTGGCCACGGCCCCGGGCCGTCTCAGGCCAGCCGGTGCTGGCGCCGTTGTTCAAACAGGCAGATAGCGGCAGCGGCAGCGACATTTAGAGACTCCACGGCTGGCGCATGCGCGATGCGCACACGCTTATCCGCCAGTTGCAGCAAATCCTCGCTGACTCCCCTGCCCTCATGGCCGAACAACCAGACACATGCCTGCGGCAATGCGGTCTCGAACAAATCCTCGGAGCCATCCAATGCCGTCGCCAGCAAGGGAATGCGCAAGGCTGGCCGCAAAGCGGCCAGTTCGGCCTTTTCGATAATCTGCAAGGAAAAATGGGCGCCCTGGGCGCTGCGCAATACCTTGGGGGACCAGGCATGCGCGCAGCCTTCGGACAGCACAGCCTGCTGCAGGCCTGCGGCGGCAGCCAAACGCAATAAGGTGCCCACGTTGCCCGGGTCTTGCACCCGGTCCAGCCAGAGCGCCGGCGCATCGCCACGGTGATGGGGCGCTGCGGGCGGCTCGACCACAAACATCACGCCCTGGCCATGCTCGGCATCTTCCAGCGCATCCATCATACCGGGCGCCAGCGCAATCCGCGCGGCTGGCGCAAGGCCGCGCACAGCCTCGGCCAGTGACGCCAGCTCCGGGCGCTGCAGGCGGCCTTCATCGAATACGGCAATGACTGGTAAACCGTAAGCATCCAGCCAGGCCTGGCAAAGGTGCGGGCCTTCGATCAGCAATTGCCCGCTCTTGCGGTTGCCGCCAGCCAGAGCGCGCAATTGGCGGTACAGCGGATTGTCCCGCGATGCGATGTGCTTCATGTTGTGCAATTTTTATTCCGATGCTGCGCCATGCAAGGCCCTGCCGGGCCGGGCTCAGGATTCGAGGCTCTTGCGCACCGGGGCAAAGCTCCGGCGGTGCTCCGGGCATGGGCCATGGGTTTTCAAGGCATCCAGATGCTGCGCCGTGCCATAGCCTTTGTGCTGGTCGAAACCATACTGGGGGTAGCGTTCATGCAAAACCAGCAATTCGGCATCCCGGGCCGTCTTGGCCAGAATGGAGGCCGCCGAAATGGCGGGCTCGGTCGCATCGCCTTTGACGATGGCCCTGGCCTGGCACGGCAGCCCTGGCGGCACGCGATTGCCATCTATCAGCGCCAGCGCAGGAGCCAGGCGCAGCCCTTCCACTGCCCGGCGCATGGCCAGCATGGTTGCGTGCAGGATATTCAGGGTGTCGATTTCTGCGACGCTGGCGCAGGCAATATGCCAGGCCAGGGCTTGCTCGCGGATTTGCAGCGCAAGCTTGTCACGCTGCTTGGCAGACAAGGCTTTGGAGTCAGCCAGACCGGCAATATCATGCCGCTCGGGCAAGATGACGGCAGCCGCATAGACCGCGCCAGCCAGCGGCCCCCTGCCCGCTTCGTCCACACCGGCGACTTCCGTCACCGATGGCGTGGCCAGCGCAAAAAAATCAGCCTGCTCCATGCTCGGCAGTCTCCAGTATGGCATCGGCTGCCAGCCGGGCCGTATCCTGCCACAGGACGGCGTGCATTTCGGCAAACCGTTCCTCAATACTGGCGGTACCAGGCATGTCGTCCCATTGGGCCCGCACGGCCTGCGCCAGTTTGTCGGGCGTCGCATCGTCTTGCAGCAATTCCGGCACAGCAAAATCCCGCAGCAAGACATTGGGAAGACCGACCCAGGGCACATAGGGCCGCTGCTGCCCCGATTTCCAGGACATCAGGCGCCGCATCCAGGGCGACAGCACATAGGAAATCACCATGGGCCGCTTGAACAAGGCGGTTTCCAGCGTGGCGGTACCGCTAGTGACCAGCGCGGTATCGCACGCTTCCATGACATGCCAGGCAACCGGCCAATTATCCCGTTCCTGGCCGCCTGATGCGATATCTTCCTGCGTCACGCAACGCAGCCCGGGTACCGGGTACTGCCGCAACACCGCTTCAAACTGCGCCTTGCGTTCGGCATTGACCATAGGCACCAGGCAGACCAGGCCCGGCTCATCTTGGCACAGACGTTGCGCCGCCTGCAAAAAGCGGGGTGCCATCAATTCAATCTCGGAGCGCCGGCTGCCCGGCAGGATGGCCAGCACCCTTTCCTGGCTGGAAAGGCCCAGGCGCGAACGCGCTGCCGCGCGATCCGGCTGCATGGGGATATTGCCGGCCAAGGGATGGCCGACATAGGTCACAGGCACGCCTTCCTTGCGGTACAGCTCTTCCTCGAAAGGAAACAAAACCAGCATGTGCGAGACGGCTTCACGAATTTTGTGAATACGCTCGTAGCGCCAGGCCCAGATGGATGGCCCGACGAAATGAACCGTGGGAATGCCGGACTGGCGCAAGGCCAGCTCCAGCTTCAGGTTGAAATCCGGCGCATCAATACCAACGAAGACGCCTGGCGGTTGCGCCAGCCAGCGCCGTTTGACATCGTTATAAGTGCGCAACAGGGATGGCAGGCGTTTGAGCGCATCGACATAGCCAAAAACAGTCAGTGCATTCATGGGGTGCCAGATTTCCTGCCCCTGGGCTTGCAGGCGCGGGCCGCCTATGCCCTGGCAGCGGAGAGTAGGCACCTGTTGCTGCAAGCCTGCCAGCACGCGCGCGGCGATCAAATCGCCCGAGGGTTCGCCGGCCACCATACCGATGACCGGCGCGCCGTCATCCCTGGCCAAGCCGACACCTGACATCATGGACGGATGACTCCGCGTGTGACGCCCTGAAGGAAGTCCTGCATCACGGCAACAGCTGCTGCCGCGCCCGGGCGCTCTACGGCCAGCGCCGCCAGCGCTGCCAGCGCCTGCTCCAGTTGCAGGCCGCGGCGATAGACTAGCTTATAGGCTTCCCGCAGCGCGGAAATGGATTCGGCATCAAAGCCGCGGCGGCGCAAACCTTCGGTATTCACACCGTGCGGTTTGCAAGGATTGCCAGCAGCCAGGACATACGGCGGCGCATCCTGCATCAGCGAACTGTTGCCGCCTATCATGGCGTGCGCGCCGATCTTGCTGAACTGGTGAACACCCGTCAGGCCGCCCAGAATGGCCCAATCACCGATATGTACGTGCCCGCCCAGCTGGACACCATTGGCAAGAATCGTGTTGTTGCCGATGACGCAGTCATGCGCGATGTGCACATAGGCCATGATCCAGTTATCGCTGCCTATGCGCGTCACACCGTTGTCCTGCACCGTGCCGGTGTTGAAGGTCACGTATTCACGCACCATATTGCCATCGCCGATTTCCAGGCGAGTCGGCTCATCGGCATACTTTTTGTCCTGCGGCTCGCCGCCGATGGAACAAAACCGGTAGAAGCGGTTATTACGGCCAATGGTGGTCAATCCATCCACGATGCAGTGCGGGCCGATCGACGTTCCTTCCCCAATACGGACATTGGGGCCGATGATGCTGAATGCTCCGACGCTGACACCGTCAGCAAGTTCCGCGCGGCTATCAACCTGCGCGGTAGGATGGATTTCTACACTCATGTTCAGCTATTCCGTTGACGAATGGCGCACATGAATTCGGCTTCCGCCGCTACCTGGCCATCGACCAGACTGCGCCCCTTGTATTTACAGATGACACGGCTCAGGCGCACGGCTTCGACTTCAATGCGCAGCTGGTCGCCCGGCACCACCGGACGGCGGAAACGCGCATTGTTGATGCCTACGTAGTAGTACACGTTGCCGTTGCTCGCGCCAATCCCGGAATCATCCCCCGAGTCATTGGAGAATGAAAACAGCGCGGCGGCTTGCGCCATGGCTTCGAGAATCAGCACGCCAGGCATGACCGGCAGATCAGGAAAGTGCCCGGTGAAGAACGGCTCGTTGATGCTGACATTCTTGATCGCGACAATGGACTTTGCCGGTGTCATTTCGATCACGCGATCAATCAGCAGCATGGGATAACGATGCGGCAGCCGATCCAGAATTCCCTTGATATCCAATTCCATAAATGCAGTACCTAAGTCATGACGGTGGCCGGCCTGCAGGTCATTCCTGTACTGCAGCCGGCACCAGTTTGGCGGTTAATCTTTTTCTAGAGCGCGGATGCGACGGCGCAGCGAGCCCAACTGCTGAATGACAGCGGCATTGCGCTGCCATTCCCCATGCTCGGCATAGGGATAGACCCCGGTATAACGGCCAGGCTTGCTGATACTTGAGGTAACGGGAGTGCCACCTGAAATATGCACATCGTCGCCCAGCACCAGGTGCCCGGAAATCATGGATGCGCCACCGATGGTGCAACGCGCGCCGATATGCGTCGAACCGGCAATGCCAACGCAGGCGGCAATCGCCGTATGCGGCCCGATCTGAACGTTATGGGCGACCATGATCTGGTTGTCGAGCTTGACGCCATCGGCAATCACGGTGTCGTCCAGCGCGCCGCGGTCGATCGTGGTATTCGCGCCGATCTCGACATCGTTACCGATGCGCACGCCACCGAATTGCGGAATTTTGCTCCAGCCGCCACGCGTGGGATCGGGCGCGAAGCCGAACCCGTCGGCACCCAATACCGCGCCGCTATGCACCACGGCGCGCGCGCCCAGATGCACATCGCTATAGATCACCACACGCGGATGCAGCAAGGCGTCTTCGCCCACAATACTGCGGGCGCCTATGACCGTTCCTGCGCCGATTACACTCCCGCGTTTGATGACGGCACCGCTTTCCACCACGCAGAATGGGCCGAGTTCGACCTCGTCCTCAATGACGGCGTCTGCCGCGACAACGGCGCTGGCGTGAATACTGGGTTTGCGGCCAGCACGGCGGGCCTGGGCAAACCATTGCGCCACTCGCGCGTACAGCAGGTACGGCTGTTCGCAAATGACGCGTGTGAACGCAACGTTATCTGGCAGGCTGGCTGCGGCGGCGGCCGGCAGAATGACTGCTCCTGCCCCGCTCTGCGCGAGCTGATCCAGATAACGATGATTGGACAAAAAAGAGAGTTCGTTGGCGCCAGCATGGGCCAGCGGCGCCAAACCGGCAATGCGGGGCTCGCCCGCACTGCCGGTTTCAAGGCGCCAGGGCAGGCCGTGCGCGTCAACTTCCGCAAATAATGCGGACAGGGACGGTGCCCTGGCGTCATCCAGCAACAAAGGCATGAGGCAACCTTATTTGCCCATGGCCTGGATCACCTGGTCGGTGATATCGACACGCGGATTGACCGTGACTGCATTTTGCAGGATCAGGTCATAGTTTTGCTGTTCAGCGATGCGCTGGATGGCAGCATTGGTGTTGTCGATAATGTTGCCGAACTCTTCATTGCGGCGGCGGTTCAGGTCTTCCTGAAACTCGCGCTGCTTGCGCTGCAGATCCACGTCCATATTGGAAATATTGCGCTCGCGCTTGACGCGATCGCTTTCCGACAGGACAGGACCGTCTTTGTCGAGCTTCTGATATTCGCTGCGCAGCGTGTTGGCCAGGCGCTGAATTTCATCGTCGCGAGACTTGAATTCGGACTCCAGCTTGATCTGGGCTGCCTTGGCGGGCGAAGAGTCGCGCAGGATGCGATCCAGATTGACAAAGCCGACCTTGGAGCCCTGAGCCTGTACCGGAGCGGCCATCACACTGGCAACCAGGCACGCCGACAGACCGAGGGAAACACGCCGAGCTACGCTCGCATACTTGCTGCGAGCCGAGGCAAACGGTTTGATCGCGGAAACAGACGTCATAGAAATCCCTGAATGAAAGGAAATTTTAGCAAAGGGTTATTGTGACACCAGCATCATAGACCGGGAAATCAGAAAGCGGTTCCGATCTGGAACTGGAAGCTTTGCTTTTCGTCACCCGGCTTGTCGCGGAGTGCCCGGCCGTAGGAAATCTGCAAGGGTCCCATCGGCGAATTCCACGACAGGCCGATACCGGCAGAATACCGCAGATCGCCGAAGTCAATGTTCTGGTTATCGCTGTAGATTTGACCCGCGTCAGCAAACAGGAACCAGCGCAGGCTGCGGTCACGCTGAGCGCCAGGGAACGGCAGATACAGCTGAACGTTGCCGACGACACGCTTGGAGCCGCCCAGATAGTTGCCGGTGCGGGAGTCCTTCGGGCCGAGCGAGGAACCTTCATAGCCGCGCACGGTACCCAGACCGCCGGCATAGATGTTCTTGATGAGCGGATAGCCCTTGCCGCCATAGCCCTTACCGTAATCGACCATCCCGTTGAAAGCAAGTGTGAAGCTGCGGCTCAAGGGCAGGAAGTATTGGTGCTGGGCGCTCAGCATGTAGTACTTCAGATCCAGCGTCGAAAAATCGGCCTTCAGGCGCGTGTAGCTGCCCGAGTTGGGCGCCAGCGCGCTATCGCGGCTGTCTTTGGCCCAGCCGATCGAGAAGATCATGGCATTGGTCTTGGAGCCGTAATCCTGCACAAACTCTTCGTAGGCCAGCGGCGAATTATTGTAAAGCGACAGCTCGTTGCGCTCGAAATTGACGCCCAGGAAAATGCGGTCAAGTTCCGAGATGGGCACGCCGAAATTCAGGCCCAGGCCCATGGCGCGCACGCGGTAGTCACCGTCGTTGTTGTAGAACGGCTTGATCGAGCGGTAGTACAGCGACGTTGAACGGCTCACGCCGTCGCGCGTCCAGTAAGGATCAGTATGCGACAGCACGGCGGCCCGATTGGAACGGCTCGTATTGACGTTGAATGTCAGGTTGGTGCCGCTGCCGAACACGTTGTCTTCACTGATCCCGGCGGACAGAATCGCCTTTTCGGTGGAGCCATAGCCCACGCCGAGGTTGATCATGCCGGTGGGCTTTTCTTTCACGTCAACAGAGACATCGACCTGGTCTATCGTGCCCGGCACCGGATGGGTGTTGACGTTGACTTCATTGAAGTAGCCCAGACGGTCAACCCGGTCACGCGACATGCGGATATTACCCGCATCGTACCAGGCGGCTTCCTGCTGGCGCAGTTCACGGCGGATCACCGCATCACGCGTGCGTGTATTGCCACCGATCTCGATGCGGCGCACATACACGCGCCGGCTGGGATCCACGTAAAACGTCAGTTCCGTCTCGCCGGTTTCGCGGTTCAGGATAGGGTTGGGGTTGACGTTGGCAAACGCATAGCCCAGGTCGCCCAGATAATCGCTGATGGCCTTGGCCGTGGCATTGGTTTCGCTGGCAGAGAACGTATCGCCGGGCTTGACCGTCACCAGCTTCTGCAACTGGTCTTCCAGACCCAGCAATTCGCCCGCGAGCTTCACATTGGAAACCTTGTAAGGCTTGCCTTCATGCACCGTCACGGTGATGAAAATATCCTTGCGGTCCGGGGAAATTGTGACCTGCGGCGGCTCGACGGAAAACTCAAGATAGCCACGATCCATGTAGTAGGAACGCAGCGCTTCAACATCGCCTTCGAGCTTTTCGCGGGAATATTTGTCAGTGCCGGTGTACCAGGTCATCCAGCCCGGCGTGGTGAGCTGCATTTCATCGAGCAGCTTGCCGCTGGAGAATGCCTCGTTGCCGACGATATGGATGTCCTTGATGCGGGCGACCTGCCCTTCGAACACTTCAAAGTTCACCCCGACGCGGTTGCGCGGCAGCGGCGTGATGGTCGCGCTGATTTCGACGCCGTATTTGCCCTTGGCCAGGTACTGCTGCTTGAGTTCGAACTCTGCCTGTTCCAGCATGGAACGGTCGAAAATCCGACCCTCACCGAAGCCGACTTCGCGCAGCGACTTCTTGATGGCATCCGCATCAAACTCACGCATGCCATTGAAGTTGATGGCCGCAATGGTCGGGCGCTCCTGCACGACCACAACAACGACGTTGTTATCGGTTTCGATGCGCACGTCATTGAAATAACCCGTGGCATAGAGCCTGCGGATGGCGGCCGATGCATCGCTTTCGGAGAAGGTTTCCCCGACTTTCACCGGCAGATAACCAAATACCGTCCCCGCATCGGTACGCTGCAAACCATCCACACGGATGTCGCGCACCACAAAGGGGTCAAATGCGCTCGCTGCGGACGGCCAGATCAAGGCGGCCAGCAAGCCGGGCAGAACAAGGCGCTTGAGCTTGAGGCCGCCGCGCTGAAAACTCCGAGAAACAGACATCCTGGACGATCCTTGATCGGACAAATGGCGAATGATTTTAAATGACACGCAATTAGCTGAAAAGACGGGCGGCAATTCGCCCGATATCGTTAAACAGAGCCAGCCCCATCAATGCGGCCAGTAATATCATGCCAAAACGCTGGCCGACTTCCAGCCAGTTATCCGGCAACGGGCGGCCACGAACGATTTCTGCGAGATAGTACAGCAGATGGCCGCCGTCCAGTGTGGGGATGGGAAGAAGATTCAACACGCCCAGGCTGACGCTGAGCAGCGCCAGAAAGCCGATATAGGCATCCAACCCCACGCGCGCGCTTTGTCCGGCATAGTCAGCAATGGCAACCGGGCCATTGATATTGCGCCAGGAAACTGCGCCGGTCAGCATGCGGCCCATCATGCGCAAGGTAAACAAAGAAGTTTCCCAAGTGCGGACAACCCCATGAGAAATGGCATCCAGCGGCCCGTAGCGGCGATCCACCATCGGTAAATCCGCCGCCAGTTGCGCCCCGATACGGCCTACCACCCGCCCATCTTCCAGGCGGGCCTCTTCCGGCACCAGCGTAATGTCCTGCTGCCCGCCTTCGCGCTGCACGCGAAGGGTCAAGGGCTTGCCGCCATGGGCCTGAATTTCAGCCAGCAGGCGCGTCACATCCGGTTCATCCTGTCCGGCGGCTCGCAGCACTTTGTCGCCCGTCAGCAAACCTGCCGCTTCGCCCGCGCCGCCGCCAATGACGCTGCGAATATAAGGATTGGCAGCCTGCAGCGCCAGCCCGGCACCGAGGAGCGGGTCCGTATCCTTTTCCAGGCGGTCGCCCTGCAGCATCAGCATGCGCTGACGCTGCTGTCCGTGGCGATCCAGCACATCCAGCTGCAAGGTGCCGCCAGCCGTCAGTTTGTCCAGCAGCAGCCAGCGCGCATCGCCCCAGGTTTCCACCTTACGGCCATCGATAGCCTCGATGCGGTCGCCGCCCGCCACGCCGGCCTGGGAAGCCGCACTACCTTCCTGCGGCTCGGCCAGCACCGGCAAGGGCTCGCGGCTGCCCATCATGCCAAGGATTGCATACAACACCGCCGCGAGCAGCAAATTGCATAGCGGTCCGGCCAGCACCACGGCAATACGCCGATACACATTCAGATGATTAAAGGGGACACCCTTGCCCGCGCCGATGGTCATTTCACCGCCAGGGCCGTCATCCGCCATTTTGACGTAGCCGCCCAGCGGAATCATGGAGACCGCCCACTCTGTTCCCCGCGCATCGCGCTTATGCCAGAGCACCCGGCCGAAACCGACGGAAAAACGCAGGATGCGCACATTGAACCAGCGCGCAACGCTATAGTGGCCCAGCTCGTGGATAGTGACCAGGATACCCAGCGCGACCAAAAAAGTGATTAAGGTATAAAACACATAAATTCCATTGCATGCCAGCGCGAACTGGCGGAACCGCTGGCCCGGGCCGCAATCACCGCGGCATCAGGCAGCCAGCCCCAGGTTGGCGACATAACGGCGCGCCCGCAGATCATAATCCAGCACTGCATCCAGGCTATCGAGTGCCTGCGCTGCCTGCCCGCCGTGCCATTCAAGGGCAGCCTCGATTACCCGGGAAATCCAGGTATAAGGCAAACGCCCCTCCAGGAACGCGGCCACTGCCACCTCATTGGCGGCATTGAGCGCGATACAGGCGCCCTGCCCGTCGCGCAACGCGGCATACGCCAGCGCCAGGCACGGAAAGCGTTCGTAGTCTGGTGGTTCAAAATCGAGGCGGCCATGGCGCGCCAGATCCAGCGGACCGACGCCATTGGCCAGACGATCGGGAAAACCCAGCGCATGGGCAATGGGAATGCGCATATCAGGCTGGCCCAGTTGCGCCAGCATGGAGCCATCCTCGTATTCCACCAATGAATGGATAATGCTTTGCGGGTGCACCAGCACTTCAATGCGTTCGGGCTGCATGCCGAAAAGCCAATAAGCTTCGATGAGTTCCAGGCCTTTATTGACCATGGTGGCGGAATCGACTGAAATCTTACGGCCCATGCTCCAGTTGGGATGCGCGCATGCTTGCGCTGGCGTCACGGCCTCCAGGTCTTTCCAGTGGCAACGGCGGAATGGCCCGCCAGATGCTGTCAGGATCAGGCGGCGCACACCGGATGAAGCGCAAGCCGCAGCCGCATCGGTTTTCACGGGTAAACACTGGAAAATCGCGTTGTGCTCGCTGTCGATAGGCAGCAGCTGAGCCCCATTGTTATGGGCTTCGCGGATGAACAGGCCGCCAGCAGCCACCAGCGCTTCCTTGTTGGCAAGCAATATCCGCTTGCCGGCAGATGCCGCAGCCAGCGCCGCCGGCAAACCCGCAGCGCCGACAATCGCGGCGACAACCGTATGGCCGCCGGGATCCGCCGCCGTCTCAGCCAGCGCCGCATCACCGATGCGAATTTCCGGCAGAGGCAAATCGGTGCCATAAGCACGCTCGAAACGTTCGCTGGCCGCCTGATCCGGCACCACCACCACATGCGCGCGATGCTGGCGCGCCTGGGCAGCCAGGCGCTCCATACGGGTGCGCGCGCTCAATGCGTAAACTTGAAAACGGCCTGCATGGCGGCCGATGACGTCCAGTGTGCTTTCCCCAACCGAACCGGTGGCGCCTAAAACAATCACGGTCTCCCGTTGCGGCGAAGCTGCGGTAGCAGGCGTTCCATCACAATTCGGAACAGTGTCGGCTTCATTGAAACAAGCGCGGCCTGCATTGGGGAGGATAGTCACAGCATCAGACTCCAAAAATTAGCAGCATCAAAGCGAGCGGAGCAGTCGGCAGAATAGCATCAATACGGTCCAGGACACCGCCATGCCCAGGCAGCAAACCGCTGGAATCCTTCATGCCGGCACGGCGTTTGAGCAATGATTCGAACAGATCGCCCACGATGGAAAGCATGGCGATAAAGGCAATCCAGGGCAAGGCTGCATATGACCAGGAACGGAACATATGGTTCGCGAAACTGCCTTCCCAGCTCATGGAAACGGCTCCCCAGACCACTGCCGCAATCACTCCGGCAATAGCGCCTTCCCAGGATTTGCCCGGACTGACCCTGGGGGCCAGCTTGCGCTTGCCCAGCGCCCGGCCCGCAAAGTAGGCCCCGATATCGGCGCACCAGATAATGGCCAGGAAGCTCAGCAGCAGGCCGCGCCCCATCATGAACATCAGCGCAAGCGAAGACCAGGCCGCCAGCAAGGCCAGGATGCCGAACAGGCTCATGAACGGATTAGCTGCCTGCGCCTGCACATCGCCACGCACGACCTGATAGGTTCCGATCAGTACCCACAGGGCCACTGCCAGCGGAATCAGCGCACGCGTGGCAATGTTATAGGTAATGGCGACCGGCCCGATATTGGAAGCCTGGTTCGACAGCCACAGCCAGGTCACCATCAGCGTCAAAGC
This sequence comes from Kerstersia sp., assembly GCF_052103615.1. Lineage (NCBI taxonomy): Bacteria > Pseudomonadati > Pseudomonadota > Betaproteobacteria > Burkholderiales > Alcaligenaceae > Kerstersia > Kerstersia sp. The sequence goes on from NZ_JBQEKA010000053.1 coordinate 21,046, forward strand.
GCCGGCGGCCAGCCCGGCGACAATCGCGCCGCCTGCGGCTTTCGACTCGGCAGTGGCGAGGCCGGCGGGCGCCGAACTGGTCAGGCGCAGCCACTCCCACAAGCCCAGGCCTGTCAGGAGCGATAGCAACAGCATGAACGGCCAGGGCGAGCTCAGCGCCAGC
>NZ_JBQEKA010000054.1:0-20506 GCF_052103615.1 Kerstersia sp.
CAGACTGGCGCCCCCGGCAGCGCTGCGGCCAGGCGGTTGCGGTTGCGCATGACGGCCTGGGCGTCATCGCCTGCCGAGCGGCCCAGATTCAAGCTGTCGAAAGGCGCCAGACTGCTGCCGCCCTGACGCGTTGTCGTAAAGGCCGCGGCGCCCAGCCAATCCGGCGCTGACACCACCGGCAGGCCCGCCCGATCTACTCGTCCCATTCGATTGTCTCCCTGACTTGCTGCATATCGGCAGGCACCGGCGCTTGCCATTGGCAAGGGCCATGCCCTGCCGGGTCGTCGAAAAGCAATGCCCGCGCATGCAGCATCTGCCGCTGCGCGCCTCCTATTTGACGGCCGCCATAGATTTCATCGGCCAGCAAGGGATGCCCCAAACTGGCCAGGTGTACCCGTATCTGGTGCGTCCTGCCGGTTTCCAGGCGGCAGACCGCTTCGGTCACCGGGGCGCCATCCACTTTGCCCCGCGCCAAGACGGCATAGTGCGTCACCGCGGGCTTGGGCGCGACAGGATTCTCCACTGCCATGCGCACCGGCACTCGCCTATCGCGGCCAATTGCCCGTTCCACCGTCCCGTCCCGTGCCACCCAGCCATGCGCCAGTGCCATGTATTCCCGCCCCATGGTACGCGCCTGCAGCTGCCGCACCAAATGGGTCTGCGCCAATTCATTGCGCGCCACCACCAGCAAACCGGATGTGTCTTTGTCCAGCCTGTGCACAATACCGGCACGCGCCACGCCTGCCAGCTCGGGGTAGCGGAACAACAGGCCATTGAGCAAGGTGCCATGCCAATTGCCGGCGCCAGGGTGAGTGACGAGCCCGGCAGGCTTGTTGACGACGATCCAGTCCGGGCTGTCGGCAATCACCTCGAAAGCAACATCCTCCGCTTCGAACGCGCGGTCTTCAGGGGCCGGCTGCGGCACCACCGTCAGGATATCGCCAGGGTAAACCGTGCTGCGCACCTTGGCCGGCGCGGCCCCGTCATTGATGCGCACGGCGCCAGCCTCGATCCAGGCTTGCAGGCGCGCCCGCGAATGCCCTTCGATCAGCGCCGCAAGCACCTTGTCGAGCCGGTCGGCACGGAACGATTCCGGCACAACCAACTCCAAAGCGTCATCATCTGACAAAGAAACCGGGCTATCAGTACGTTCAGGCATGGTGTCGATCATATAATCAGCCCGGAATGCTAACACCAAGGATATATTCCGTGCTCAGCCAGATTGCCATTTCCTTCCGCCGCCGCGGTTCGTTCAGCCGCTCCGTGCTGCTGCCCGTCGTTCTGGGCTCGGCCGTGCTGCTGTCCGCTTGCGGCACTGCCGGCCGCGAACGCGACATTACTGCCAGCTGGACGGCGGAACAGCTTTACCAGGATGCCAAGGCGGAAGTCGAGTCGGGCAACTGGAGCGCTGCCCGCAACCGTCTCGTCTCGCTGGAAAGCCGCTACCCCTTCGGCGTCTATGCCCAGCAGGCCATGATAGACCTGGCCTACGTCAACTGGCGTGACAGCGAACCCGAGCAGGCGCTGGCCACGATAGACCGCTTCCAGCAGCAGTACCCCAATCACCCCGGCACCGATTACATGCTGTACCTGAAAGGGCTGATCAGCTTCACGCCGCCCAGTGCCTTCATGGCCAATTTTACCGGCCAGGATCCGTCCGAGCGCGATCCCAAAGGGCTGCGCCAGTCTTACGATGCGTTCAATGAACTCATCACGCGCTACCCGGACAGCAAGTACGCCCAGGAAGCCCGCGACCGCATGGCCTGGCTGGTGAACACCATCGCCATGAACGAAGTGCACGTCGCGCGCTATTACTTCGAACGCGCCGCCTATCTGGCCGCCATCAACCGCGCCCAGGCCGTGATTACCGATTTCGAAGGCGTGCCCGCAACGGAAGAAGCGCTCAAGCTCATGGTGCTGGCTTACGACAAACTGGGCCAGAACGATCTGCGCGATGACACCCAGCGCGTGCTGCTGGCCAACTTCCCCAACGCCACGCTGGTCATGAACAGCGACTACGACAACAAACCGTCGTGGTGGAACCCCATCAGCTGGTTCTGATCTGTTGGTTCTGATCAGCTGGTTCTACCGGCTGGATCTGATCCGTGGCTGAAGGACGCAGGCTGCCCGCCACCTGCGCCGCCTTCATCCGCAGCAGCAGTGTGCCGCCAGCGGCGCCTGCGGCTTACGGCTGGCCCGCCGTCACCGCGGGCGCGGCACCGGGTTCGGACGGCCCGCCGCCTGTCTCTGCCGGCGCCTGGCTGGCGCCGCGGCGTTCGCGGAAAAACGCTTTCACGTCCTCGACATTGCGCGTGCGCTTGAAAGGCGGCAGGCCACGCCACAGACGCTTGCCGTAAGGCTTATCCACCAGGCGGCTATCCGCCACCATCAGCACACCCCAATCCGACTCGGTACGGATCAGGCGCCCCGCCCCCTGTTTGAGCGCAATCGCCGCTTCCGGCAACTGATACTCGCCAAACGGATTGCCGCCGCGCTCGCGGCAGGCCCGCACTCTGGCTTCGACCACCGGGTCATCCGGCGGCGCGAACGGCAGTTTATCTATCGCCACAAGACGCAGCGCATCGCCAGGAACGTCCACCCCTTCCCAGAAGGTTGCGCTGCCGACCAGCACGGCACGCGGCTCTTTGCGGAAGCGCTCCAGCAATTCACCGCGCGCGCCCTGCCCCTGGCGCATCAGCGGCCAGTCCCAGCCGCGCTCGTCGTAAATGACTTCCAGCGCCTGAGCAATACGCTCGACAGCCCGCAGCGTGGTGCACAAGACCAGCGCCCCGCCTTCGCTGTCGGCCAGCACATCGGCCAGCATGGCGACAAAGTCTTCGGTAAACCGGGGCGACTGCGGCTCGGGCAAGGAACGCGGCACAAACAGCAGGCCCTGCGAGGCATAATCAAACGGTGATTCCCAGTAGCCGATATCGGCCCCTGACAGGCCCAGCTGGTCGATGAAATGGGCAAAATCCCCCCACACCGACAGCGTGGCCGAAGTCATGACCCACGCCTGCCCCGGCACCCGGGAACGCGCGAAGGTATCGCTGACCGACAAGGGCGCGCGCTGGATACGCAAATGATGCGCCCCCAGCTCCACCCAGCGCACCGCGGCGCCCGTCGCCTGCTCTGCCGGCGGCGCGGCTGGCGCGCCAGGCGCCGCTGGCGCCGCCTTGCCCTGCCAGCGTGCCAGCCGCGCCGCCATGCCTTGCACGGTGCGCTGCGCCGCGGCAAGGTCCGGGTGGCGCTCGGCGCAGGCCTTGAGCACGGCTTCCATTTGTTCCAGCGCCGCGCCCACCGCCTCCAGCCGCGCGCCAAAATCGTCTATGCCAAAGCGCAGCAAGTTTTCCAGTGTTGCCTTGCGGCCCGGCACCTGTTCCAGCGGCGCGCAACTCAGCCGCCACTCGCGCACCGCCGTTTCCAGCGCCCCGCACAACTCGGCCCAATGACAGGATTCGCGCGCCTGGGCCAGGCCCACCGCCTGCACCTGGCGCGCCAAGTCCAGCAACTGGTGCGTAGAGAGGCTATCCCCCAGAAAACGCGTCGCCGTATCCGGCAATTGATGGGCTTCATCGAAAATGACCGCCGACGCTTCCGGCAGCAAATCAGTCACGCCTTCTTCGCGCAAGGCCAGATCCGCCATGAACAGCGCGTGATTGACGACCACGATATCGGCTTCCTGCGCTTGCCGGCGCGCCTTGATGACAAAACAATCGCGCACATTCGGGCACTCCTGCCCCAGGCAATTGTCATGGGTGGAGGTCACGCGCTGCCAGATATCCGCCGTTTCCGGCACGGTCGCCAGGTCGGCGCGATCCCCCGTCTGGCTTTCATTGGCAAACACACGAATGCGCCGCAACTGGCTGATTTCCGCGCGCGAGCGCAGGCCCCTGTCATCCTGTTCGAGATTGGCCAGGTGGTAATGGCAAACGTAATTGCCACGGCCTTTCAGAAGCGCGACCGTCGCCGGCACGGCCAGCGCGGCCCGCACCCGGGGCAAATCCCGTTTGAATAATTGATCCTGCAAGGTGCGGGTGCCGGTAGAAATCAGCACTTTGCCGCCCGCCAACAAGGCCGGCACCAGGTAGGCCCAGGTCTTGCCCGTCCCTGTCCCGGCCTCGGCCACCAGTGTCGAGCCGCTGCTCAATGTCCTGGCAATGGCGCGCGCCAGCTCTACTTGCGCCGCGCGCGGGCGGAACCCCGGCACCCGGGCCAACGCCCCATCCTCGGCAAACTGCGCCGCCACCTGTGTTTCCAGCATGAACCTTCCGTATGAATTGCGGCCCTGATCTGCCGCTGCAATTGCGCCGCCATGTTTGCGCCGCGATGTTTGCGCCACGGTATGTGCGCCGCAGCCCGGGCCGCCTGTCTGCCTGCCTGTCTGCCTGCCTTGGCGCCCGGCACCGGTCATGGAAACCGGCGTGATTCTGGGCGCGCAGCGCAAACCAATGCAAGATCATAGCGCCTGCCGCGCAGTCAACCCAGGCACTTATGGCAAAATCGGCCACTTGTCCTGTTGATTCATCCTGTAGATTACCTGGTATTCCATGTCTGACACGACCGCCACTTACGTTGCCGAATCGCCCGAATTGGCCCAGCAGCGCATCATTGCCCAGCTTGCCACGGAGCTGTCCGTCCGCGCCGCCCAGGTGGCTGCCACGATCGGCCTGCTCGATGATGGCGCCACCGTTCCCTTCATCGCCCGCTACCGCAAGGAAGTCACTGGCGGCCTGGATGACACCGTGCTGCGCAACCTCGAAGTGCGCCTGTCCTACCTGCGCGAGCTTGAAGACCGCCGCAGCGCCATCCTCGCTTCGATTCACGAGCAAGGCAAACTGACGCAAGCCCTGCACCAGGAAATCTCGCAGGCCGATACCAAGCAGCGCCTGGAAGACCTGTACGCGCCGTACAAGCCCAAGCGCCGCACGCGCGCGCAAATTGCCCGGGAAGCCGGGCTGGACGCGCTGGTCGATGCCATCCTGGCCGACGCCGCTGCGGACCCGGCCGCGCTGGCCGCCAATTACCTGAATGCCGAAGCCGGCTTCGCCGATGCCAAGGCCGCGCTGGATGGCGCGCGCGACATCCTGGCTGAACGCTATGCCGAAGATGCCGACCTGCTCGCCGGGCTGCGCGATTTCGTCTGGCGCACCGGCCTGCTTTACGCCAAGGTCGTCGAAGGCAAGGAAAACGAAGGCGCCAACTTCCGCGACTGGTTCGATTTCAACGAAACCCTGCGCAGCCTGCCATCGCACCGCATCCTCGCCTTGCTGCGCGGCCGCCAGCAAGGCGTGCTGGATCTGCGCGTCGGCCTGGATGCCGAACAGGAAGCCCTGCTGCCCCACCCTTGCGTGTCGCGCATCGCGCATCACTGCGGCTGGAACGACAAGCTGTATGCCGCCGACGCCTCGGCCCGCGAACGCTGGATCGGCGAAGTCTGCCGCTGGACCTGGCGCGTCAAACTGCTGACGGCCTTTGAAAGCGAAATGCTGACACGCCTGCGTGAAGATGCCGAAGCTGAGGCCATCCGCGTTTTCGCGGCCAACCTCAAGGACTTGCTGCTGGCCGCGCCCGCCGGCCCCAAGGCTGTCCTGGGCCTGGACCCCGGCATACGCACCGGCGTCAAGGTGGCGGCCATAGACCGCACCGGCAAACTGCTGGAAACCGCCACGGTCTATCCCTTCGAGCCCCGCCGCGACAAAGAAGGCGCCTTGCGCACGCTGGCCGCGCTGGCCGCGCGCCACGGTATTGAACTCATCGCCATCGGCAACGGCACGGCCTCCCGCGAGACGGAAAAGCTTGCGGCCGACCTGATGGCGCGCCACCCGGAAATGAGCCTGACCCGCGTGGTGGTCTCGGAAGCCGGCGCCTCGGTCTATTCCGCCTCGGAATTGGCGGCGCTGGAATTCCCGGATCTGGACGTCAGCCTGCGCGGCGCGGCTTCCATCGCCCGCCGCCTGCAGGACCCGCTGGCGGAGCTGGTCAAGATAGACCCCAAGGCCATAGGCGTGGGGCAATACCAGCACGACGTCAACCAGCGGGAGCTGGCCCGTTCCCTGGATGCCGTCGTGGAAGACTGCGTCAACGCCGTGGGGGTGGATGTCAACACGGCATCGGCAGCGCTGCTGACCCGGGTCTCGGGCCTGAGCGCGCTGGTCGCCCGCAACATCGTGGCCTACCGCGACCAGAACGGCCCCTTTGCCGAACGCGGCAAGCTCAAGGACGTGCCCCGTTTCGGCGACAAGGCCTTTGAACAGGCCGCCGGTTTTCTGCGTATTCCCAACGGCGCCAACCCGCTGGATGCCTCGTCCGTTCACCCGGAGGCCTATCCTGTCGTCGCCCGCATTCTCGACAAGATCAAAGCGGATGTGCGTCAGGTCATCGGCCAGCGCGAAGCGCTCAAAGGGCTATCGCCCGGCGAATTCACCGATGAACGCTTTGGTCTGCCGACGGTGCGCGATATTTTCGCCGAACTGGAAAAGCCCGGCCGTGACCCGCGCCCCGAATTCAAGACGGCGCAGTTCAAGGAAGGCGTAGAAACGCTGAATGACCTGCTGCCCGGCATGGTGCTGGAAGGCGTGATTACCAACGTGGCCAACTTCGGGGCGTTTGTGGATATCGGCGTCCATCAGGATGGTCTGGTGCATATTTCCGCCCTGTCGGAAAAATTCGTGAAGGATCCCCGCGATGTCGTCCGGGTGGGCCAGACCGTCACCGTCAAGGTGCTGGAAGTGGACGCGGCGCGCAAACGCGTGGCGCTGACCATGCGCCTGAATGACGATGCGCTGCCCGCGGCCCGCCGCGGCGGCGACGCGCCCGCTGGCCGGCGCAGCAACAGCGGCGCTGCCGGGCAAGGCGGCAAGGGCAGGGGCGATGCCGCCCCCTTCAATAACGCCATGGCAGCCGCCCTGGCAAAATTGAAGCGCTGACCCTGCTGGCCCCGGTTCGGCCCGCGCCGGGCAGAACCGGGGAGCTGCCTCAGCCGGTGCCAGCCGGTGCCAGCCGGCGCTATCTGGCGCTATCTGGCGCGCCTGGGCATCAGGAGTTTCCCTGTCTCTGCGCCTCAGCGCCCCAAGCGACGCAAGCCCGACAGCCCGGATCCAAATTTCCTACACATTCCCGGGTTAGAGTAACGTTCCCAGCGATCCGAGGTTTCCATGATGTCCGCTTGCCCGTCTTCCGGCTCTTTCCGCTTTTCTGCACGGCACGGCCTGCGGCCCCTGCTCCTGCCGGTACTGCTGGCCCTGACGCTGGCGGCCTGCTCCAATGACAAAGCCGCCGCGCCGCCCCCGCCGGCCGCCGAAGTCATCGTGCAGCCGATCACGGTGCAGCCGCTGGCCCTGAACCAGCGTTTGCCCGGCCGTACCGTGGCCTACATGATTTCCGATGTGCGCCCTCAGGTCGGCGGCATCCTGCAGAAAAGACTCTTCACGGAAGGCCATGAGGTCAAGGCCGGTGAAGTGCTCTATCAGATAGACCCGGCGAGCTATCAGGCCGCCCTGGATAGCGCCAAAGCCAATCTGGCCCAGGCGGAAGCCGCCGTGCTCGCGGCCCGGCCCAAGGCCCAGCGCTATGCCAATCTGCTGAAACTGGATGCCGTCAGCCAGCAGGCTGCCGATGAGGCCCAGGCCACGCTGCGCCAGAACGAAGCGGCGGTTCTGGCCGCGCAAGCCGCGCTGCAGACAGCCCGCATCAACCTCGATTACACCCGCATCAAGGCGCCGATTTCCGGTGTCTCGGGCACTTCCAGCTACACCCCCGGCGCGCTCGTGACCAGCAACCAGGAAGCGCCGCTCACGACCATCCGCCAGCTCGATCCGATTTATGTGGATGTCTCCCTGTCCAGCGCCCAATTGCTCTCCTTGCGCAAGCGCATGAGCAGCGGCGACCTGAAATCAGCGGGTGAAGCCATAGATGTGCGCGTCCTGCTGGAAGATGGCAGCACCTACGATCACACCGGCGCGCTGGCATTCATCGGCACCTCGGTGGGCACAGACACCGGGGATGTGCTGCTGCGCGCCGTGCTGCCCAACCCGGACGGCCTGCTGCTGCCCGGCATGTATGTCCGGGCGGAACTGCCCATGGCCATCAATGACAATGCCATTCTGGTGCCGCAAAGCGCCATTACCCGCAACACCCGCGGCGAAGCCACGGTGCAACTGGTCGATGACAACCAGCAGATCAGCCAGCGCGTCATTCAGCTGGGCGATGCGCTGGGGGACCAGTGGGTCGTCCTCTCCGGGCTGCAAGCCGGCGAGCGCCTGGTCATCGCCGGCGGCAGCCGGCTCAAACCGGGCTCGACCGTGAACGCTGTGTCCGCCGCCCCTCAGGCAGAGGCCCCGGCGCCCGCTCCTGCTGCCAGCTAACCCGCCGAGGAGCCTGACGACGTGTCCCGTTTTTTCATCGACCGCCCCATCTTTGCCTGGGTCATCGCAATCGTCATCATGCTGGCCGGCGTGCTGTCGATCAAACTGTTGCCGCTGGAACAGTACCCGGATATCGCGCCCCCATCGGTATCCATCCGCGCCACCTACAACGGCGCTTCCGCCGAAACGGTGGAAAACTCCGTCACGCAGGTCATCGAACAGCAAATGACCGGGCTGGACAATCTGATGTATATGTCCTCGACCAGCAGTTCGTCGGGCACCTCGCAGATTTCCCTGACCTTCGAATCCGGCACCGACCCCGATACCGCCCAGGTGCAGGTACAGAACAAGCTGAAGCAAGCCGAACGCATGCTGCCGGAGCCGGTGCAGGATACCGGCGTCACCGTCACCAAGTCATCGGGCAATATCTTCATGGTGCTGGCGTTCACGTCGGAAGACGACAGCATGAACCGCACCGATATCGCCGACTATATGGCGGCGACCCTGCAGGACCCCATAGGCCGCGTCAACGGCGTGGGCAACGTGCAGGTCATGGGGTCGAAATACTCCATGCGCATCTGGCTGGATCCGGACAAGCTGCGTACCTATCAGCTCATGCCCTCGGATGTCTCCAACGCCATCCAGGCGCAGAACAATGATGTTTCCTCGGGCGCGCTGGGCGCCCTGCCTTCCATCCAGGGCCAGCGCCTGAACGCCACCATCAGTTCGCGCAGCCGTCTGCAAACCCCCGAACAGTTCGAGCGCATCATCCTCAAGGCGGCGCCCAATGGCAGCGCGGTCTATCTCTCCGATGTCGCCACCGTCGAACTGGGCAGCGAAAGTTACGCCATCAGCAGCCAATTCAATGGCAAGGTTTCGGCGGGCCTGGGCATAGAACTGGCCAGCGACGCCAATGCCCTGGACGTGTCGCATGCCGTCAAGGAAAAGCTCGCGCAGCTGGCGGAGTTCTTTCCGCCAGGCCTGACGTATCAGGTCGCCTACGACACCACGCCGTTCGTGCAGATTTCCATCAAGGAAGTCGTCAAAACCTTGATCGAGGCCATCGTCCTGGTGGTGCTCATCATGTACCTGTTCCTGCAGAACTGGCGCGCCACACTGATCCCGGCGATCGCGGTGCCCATCGTGCTGCTGGGCACCTTTGGCGTCCTGGCGGCGCTGGGCTATTCCATCAACACGCTGAGCATGTTCGGCATGGTGCTGGCTATCGGCCTGCTGGTGGATGACGCCATTGTGGTGGTGGAAAACGTCGAGCGCGTGATGGTCGCCGAAGGCCTGTCGCCGCGCGAAGCCACACGCAAGTCCATGGGCCAGATCACAGGCGCCCTGGTCGGCATCGCGCTGGTCCTGACTGCCGTGTTTCTTCCCATGGCCTTCTTTGGCGGCGCCACCGGCATGATTTACCGGCAGTTCTCGGTCACCATCGCCGCCTCCATGATTCTTTCGGTGCTGGTCGCCATGACGCTGACGCCAGCGCTGTGCGCCAGCTTCCTCAAGCCCCTGACGGCGGGCAGCCACGGCAGCCAGCGCGGTCCGCTGGGACGTTTTTTCTCCTGGTTCAACCGGGCCTTCGACCGCAGTGCCACCCGCTACCAGCATGGGGTGCGCCGGGTGGTCACGCATAGACTGGCGTCGCTCTTCGTCTATGTCCTGCTGCTCTCCGTCATGGCCCTGCTGTTCTGGCGCCTGCCTACCTCCTTCCTGCCGGAAGAGGATCAGGGCATCCTGATGGTGCAGGTCAAACTGAACGCTGGCACCACGCAGGAAGTCACGGTAGCCACCATGGGCGAACTGACCGACTATGCCCTGAGCCAGCCCGAAATCCAGTCCGTCATGGCCATTTCCGGCTTCAGCTTCAGCGGCAACGGCCAGAACGTCGGCATGGCCTTCGTGAAGCTCAAGGACTGGGCCGAGCGCACGGCCAATGCCCAGGAAATCGGCCGGCGCATTTCCGCCGAAATGGCCAAGGTCAAGGACGCCCAGATTTTCGCCATGGCGCCCTCCGGCATCCCCGGCATGGGCCGCAGCACCGGCTTCACGCTGCAATTGCAGGATCTGGGCGGGGTCGGGCACGATGCGCTGGTGCAAGCCAAAGACGAATTGCTGCGCCTGGCTGCCGACAACCCCAATCTCATCAACGTCCGTTATGGCGGACAGGAAGATTCGCCGTCCTTCGATATCCAGATCGACGATGCGCGTGCTGCCGCGCTGGATGTCTCGCTGGGCGATATCAACAACACGCTTTCCATCGCCATGGGCGGCTCTTACGTCAACGACTTCATCAATCGCGGACGCATCAAGAAAGTCTATGTGCAAGGCCAGGCAGAAGCGCGCATGCTGCCCCAGGACATCAACCGCTGGTGGGTGCGCAACAGCAATGGGGAAATGGTCTCTTTTGCGGCCTTTTCCACCAGTGACTGGAGCCAGGCGCCCGCCGCGCTCTCGCGCTTCAACGGCTCGGCAGCATTGGAAATCACGGGCGAACCCGCGCCCGGCGTCAGTTCCGGCACCGCCATGAGCGAAATCGCCAGCCTGGTGTCCCAGCTTCCCGCAGGCGTCGGCTACGCCTGGTCGGGGCTGTCCTACCAGGAACAGATTTCCGGCGCGCAGGCGCCGCTGCTCTATGCCGTCTCCCTGCTATTCGTGTTCCTGTGCCTGGCGGCGCTCTATGAAAGCTGGTCCATCCCGTTCTCGGTCATGCTGGCCGTGCCCATCGGGATCGTCGGCGCGCTGCTGCTGACCTACTCGCGCGGCCTGGCCAATGACGTTTACTTCCAGGTTGGCCTGCTCGCCACCGTGGGCCTGGCCGCCAAGAACGGCATTCTGATCGTGGAGTTCGCCCGCGACCTCGAAAACCGCGGCATGAGCCTGATTGACGCCACCTTGCATGCGGCGCGCATGCGTTTGCGGCCCATCATCATGACCTCCCTGGCCTTCCTGCTGGGCGTGTTCCCGCTCGTGATCAGCGCCGGCGCTGGCGCTGGCGGGCGGCACTCGCTGGGCACGGGGGTTTTCGGCGGCACACTGATTTCCACCCTGCTGGGTATTTTCTTCGTACCGCTGTTCTATGTCATCGTGCGCCGTCTGTTGCCTGGGCGCAAGCGTGTCACGCGCCATGACGAGGATCCAAGCTGATGTCTCTGTTCCCTCCTCCTCTGCGCCGTCTGGGGCTGGCCGCTCTGGCGCTGGCCCTGGGCGGCTGCACCACGCTGGCGCCCGACTACGAACGCCCGCCGCTGCCCATCCCCGCCAGCCTGGATGGCGCCAGCCCTGACACGGCGGCGGCCGCTTATGTCCCGCCCGCCTGGCGCGCCGTGTTCGTCGATCCGCAGCTGCGCGACGTCTTGGCGCTTGCGCTTGCCAACAACCGCGACCTGCGCGTGGCCCTGCTCAATATCGACAAGGCACGCGCGCAATACCGCATCCAGCGGGCGGACAACTGGCCCTCGGTCAACCTCAACGGCCAGCACAGTGCCTCGCGTTCCGTCATCGGCGAAGACACGACCCAGGTCAACCGCAGCAGCTCGCTGCAGGCAGGCCTGAGCAGCTGGGAATTGGATCTTTTCGGGCGGCTGCGCAGCCTCAACCAGCAAGCGCTGGAAACCTATCTGGCAACAGAAGAGACCCAGCGCAGCACGCAACTCAGTCTGTTGGCGGAAACGGCCAGCGCCTGGCTGGAAATCGCCGCCAGCCAGCAACGGCTGGCCGTGGCCCGGGATACCCTGGCCAGCCAGCAGCGCACCCTGGCATTGACCCGCGCCATGCACGACGAAGGCGTGGCCTCCGGTGTCGATCTGGCCTCGGTCCAGGCCAGCGTGGAGAGCGCCAGGGTGGATGCGGCTGCCTACGAAACGAATCTGGCCCAGGCCCGCAATGCGCTCGACCTGCTGGCCGGCACCGCTGTGCCCGCGAATTTGCTGCCGGACGCCGGGCTGGATGCCATGCAGGCGTCCGTCGTCCTGAGCGAACTGCCGGCCGGGCTGCCCTCCAGCGTGCTGCTGCTGCGCCCGGATGTCCAGGCCGCCGAACATGCGTTGCTGGCCGCGAATGCGAACATAGGCGCCGCCCGCGCCGCCTTTTTCCCCCGGATATCCCTGACTGCCGGTGCCGGGATAGGCAGCCAGGGCCTGTCTGACCTGTTCGATGGCGGCGGCCACCGCATCTGGTCATTCGTGCCCAGCATCACGCTGCCCATCTTCAATGCTGGCGCCTTGCGCGCAGAGCTGGATGTCGCCACCCTGAGCCGCGACATCAATGTCGCCCAATACGAGCGCGCCATCCAGACAGCCTTCAAGGAAACGGCGGATGCGCTGGCGGTGCGCGCGCGGATTGCAGAGCGCCTCGATGCCCAGCAGGCGCTGCTTGCCGCGACCCAGCGCAGCTATGACCTGGCCGATGCGCGCTACCGCAACGGCGTGGACAGCTATCTGGAAACCCTGACTGCGCAGCGCAGCCTATATGCCGCGCGCCAAAGCCTCATCAGCCTGCGGCTGGAAGAAGCCAGCAACCGCATCACGCTCTTCAAAGTGCTGGGCGGAGATGGCAGCAATGAACCGGTGCCAACCGCGCCAGCAGCCAGCGCCAACCCCGCCGCCGCGTCCTGACCCCATGCGCGGCAAAAGGGCCTGCGCAGCAGCGCAGGCCCCTTAGCCCCTTCCCCTAGGCACATTGGCCTGTCTTAGTCGAGCTCGGCCCGATTGAGGACTGCGCCGCCCTGCGCCTTCAGGTGCGAGACCAGGCTCAGGGTGCTGGCCGCATGGGTATCGCAAGCCCCGGCGGCGCCTAGCTCACGCAGCGCGCCGTCGATATAAACGGAAAAATACTCGGGTTCGCCTACGCCCAGATGCTGGGCCACCATTTGGGCTGTGCCAGCAATCAGGGCCGCATCGCCAGCCTCCAGGCCGCTGATGGCGCAATTGCTGGCAATGAGATTCGCCAGGGCCAGCCCATGCAGGGCAGGCGCGGATGCCATCTCGGCGATCACGCTTGCCGGCGGCGTCTGGATCACAGGCTGAACCTTGGGCGCAGCCGCCAGTGCAGCTGTCCCAGACAGGCAGGCCAGCATGGCCAGCGCTGCCGCGGCAGCCTGCCGCAAAGCGGGCTGGCGCGAGCCAGCGCGCCGGTGCTCAGAAACAATCATGAGGATTTTCCAGTGATGCATTGGCGGGAAGACTCATGCCCGGGCAGACGCCTGGATAGCCAGGGTGGTCTGCCATCAGGCCTGTTTCAGGACTTCCAGCTCCCAGCGCAGGCGCTCATCAAAGCCTGCCACATCCTGGCCGCCAGCTGCCAGCGCTGCGCCATCCAGCGATACCACCCAAGCGCCATCGACAAAGGCGATGGACACATTGTCCGGCTCGGCCACCAGGCGGCGCGTAACCGCGCCGATATCCTTGGGATTGGCGAAAACACGCGACAGCAGCAATTCCTCGCCATTGCCGCTCAGCAGGCGGAAGCGGAACGCCCCGTCTGGATCGCGGAAACTGACAAAACGCGGCGGCTTGGGCGCCACTGCGCTTTCCTCTGCATTGGCCTGCTGGGCAACTGCCGTCTTCAGGCTGCGCAGGCCAACCGCCGCGCGCAGCGTCTCCAGCGCCGGAGCCGACTCCTGACGGGCCTTGCGCGCCCCGGCCAGCAAAATATCTTCGATATCATCGGGACGGGCAATCAGCGTCTCATAGCGCTCGCGCATGGGCGCCAGCATCTGCTCCAGCAGCGCCAGGAAGGCTTTTTTGGCATCGCCCCAGCCCATGCCGTCCAGCAATTTCTGACGGAACACGGCGCTGTCCTCCGCGCTGGCGAAAGCGCGGTAGAGCGTGAACAGGTGCGAGGCGTCAGGGTCTTTGGGCTCCCCCGGTTCACGCGAATCCGTGACGATACGCATCACCGCATCCTGCAGGGCGCGCGCCCCGCCAGCAAACAGCGGAATCGTGTTGTCGTAGCTCTTGGACATCTTGCGGCCATCCAGGCCGGGCAAGGTCGCCACTTCCTCTGCAATCTCGACGGCGGGCAGCACGAACAACTCCTTGCCCCGGCCATACAGGTGATTGAAGCGCTGGGCAATATCCCGCGCCATTTCCAGGTGCTGGATCTGATCGCGCCCCACCGGCACGCGGTGGGCATTGAACATCAGGATATCGGCCGCCATCAGCACCGGATAGGAAAACAGGCCCATGGTGATGCCATCATCGGCTTCTGCTTCACGCGCCAGGTTCTGGTCAACCGCCGCCTTATAGGCATGCGCGCGATTCATCAGGCCCTTGGAGGTCACGCAGGTCAGCAGCCAGGACAGCTCCGGAATTTCCGGAATGTCGGATTGGCGATAGAAGGTGACACGCTCGGTATCCAGACCGGCCGCCAGCCAGGTGGCCGCAATTTCCAGACGCGAGCGCGCAATGCGCTCCGGGTCATCGCACTTGATCAGCGCATGGAAGTCGGCCAGGAAAAAATAGGCATCGACATCCGGCTCCGTGCTGGCGTTGATTGCCGGGCGGATAGCGCCCGCGTAATTACCCAGATGGGGAATGCCGGTGGTGGTAATGCCTGTCAGTACACGCGTAGTCATGGTATCGGGAAAAAACTGGGCTGGACGGAACCGTGCCGCGCAAAGACAACTGCGCAGCGCGGCCTAACTTGAGCTTTTAAGCTTCCCAGTGTAACGCGGCTGCTCACGCTCACACAGGCCGTCCGTCCTGCCATGCCCCGGCCGTGGCGGCTTTCCAACCGGCGGCAGGCGCCCGCGCCTGCCGCCGCGGCCCTTACAGGGCCGAGACCATACGGCGTTCGCTTTCCAGATACTCGCGCGACTGCATCTCGACAATGCGCGACACCGTGCGATGGAATTCGTTGGCCATGGGGCCATCGACATACAGTTGCTCGGCCTCGCATTGCGCCGACATCACCAGTTTCACCTTGTGGTCGTACAGCACATCTATCAGCCAGGTAAAACGGCGCGCCGCCGACGCATCCCGCGCCGTCATGCGCGGCACATCCGACAGCAGCACGGCCTCGAAACGCGCCGCCAGGGCCAGGTAATCATTCTGGGAACGCGGGCCATCGCACAAGGTGGTGAAATCAAACCACACCACATCGTCGGCCAGGCGCACCGCCTTCAGTTGGCGATGCTCGACTTCCAGCACCGGCGGCTCCTGGCTCGGGGTCTGGGCGAAATGGGCGAAGGCCCGTTCCATATGGGCATCCGCCTGCGGCCCGAGCGGCGTGTAATAGCACTCGACCTGCTCCAGCGCGCGCTGCCGGTAATCCACGCCGGTATCCACATTCATGATATCCATGCGGTCCTGGATCAGGGCGATGGCGGGCAGGATGCGGTCGCGGTGCAGGCCTTCGGGATAGAGGGTCGAAGGCTCGTAATTGGAGGTCATGATGAACGACACGCCATATTCGAACAGCTTGAGCAGCAAGCGGTACAGAATCATGGCATCGGCCACATCCGACACGTGGAATTCGTCGAAACAGATCAGCTGATATTTTTCAGCGACACGGCGGGCCACCTCATCAAGCGGGTCCTCCATGCCTTTCACGGACTCCAGTTCCTTGTGCACGCCGCGCATGAACTCGTGAAAATGCAGGCGGCCTTTGCGCTCGACTGGCGCCGTCTCGAAAAAAGCATCCATCAGAAAGCTTTTGCCGCGCCCCACGCCACCCCAGAAATAGACGCCGCGCGGCGCCGGCTCATGGCGCCGGAACAGACGGCCAAACAGGCCGCTTTCGCGCTTCAGATAGACTTCCCAGTCGTCGTAATAGCGTTGCAGGCGTTCTATCGCCTTGCGCTGCGCGGCATCCGGCTGGTAGCCGCGCTCGGCCAGAGCATGTTCGTAGTACTCGATGACATTCATGCGCCCATCACTCCATGGCAGTCGCAGACCAAGCGAGAGACGCACTGCAAGGTGCCTTCATCTTCCGCTCAAAAGAACGATTGTAAGGGCGGGTTGGCGGCAGAAACACAGATATCCCGGAAAATCCTGTTAAAAAACAGGCGGCCCAATCCGTTGCCATCGCTGCTTGCGCCCCCGCGCTCATGCGCGCGCCTAGGCTGCCCCGTCCGCAGGCGCGCCCGGCGGCGGCAGCAGCCTCAGGCAATTGTCAGCCAGCGCCTGCGCGAACGGCGCCACCGCTTCCGCCCGCGACGCGATCAGATCGTCGGTCGCGCCATGCACGCCGGCATAGATCAGCAGCGCGGCCATGCGCGGCCGTGGCGCCGCCCAGACGCCCGCTTGCGCCCCGCCCTCGATGATGCGTAGCAACTGCGCCAGGATGGCATTGCGCGCCGGGTTGTCACGATCCAGGTGATGGTGGTTGGTATAAACCATATCGTGAGTCCGGTAGGTTTGCGCGTAAGCCGCGACGCTGGCCGTGATCCAGGCCCGCAGCCGCCCGTGCCAGTCCTGCGCGCCACAGGCCGAGACTGCCGTTTCCAGACTGGCCAGGAACTGCTGGGTGTAGCGGCGCTCCAGCGCCTCCAGCATCTCGTGCTTGGCGGAAAAGTAGTGGTAGAAGGTTCCCTTGGCGACACCCGCCCGTTCCACGATCTCGCTGACGGTGGTGGCTTCCACCCCTTTTTCCAGGAACAAGGCCTCGGCTGCCGCCATCAACTCTTCCAGCCTCACCTCGGCGGGCTTGGTGCGCGTTGCCTTGGGGCGGGCAGCGGCAGGCGCGTCCATGGCGGTCTCCACTCGATTGGCTGTCATCCTTTTTGCACTCATGATTAAGGGGTTACGCAACACGCACGGCCGTCCTGATGATCCTGATATGGCCCTGATATGGTCCTGATAGGGCCCGGATGGCCAGTGGCGCGCAGGACTGAAACAGGCGGCTGCGGCCCGCCCCGGTTTGCGGCAGCCCGGCACGGCGGCAGTCTAATTGAAATCTTCGCATAGCGAGCGAAAAAAAATCGAATCAACAATTGACCGACGGTCAGTCGATTGATAGCATGATGCAAATACAGATAACCATTCGCATCTTTCCGCACGGAAACTCCTCATCATGAATACCGCACGCCGCCGTGCCGCTCTTGCCGCCGCCTATCTCGGCACCTTTCTGGCGACCCTGGACATCAGCATCGTCAACGTCGCCCTGCCTACCATGCAAACCGCCCTGGATACCGATATCGCGGGTTTGCAGTGGGTCGTCAACGCCTATGCCATCTGCCTGTCTGCCTTCATGCTATCCGCCGGACCGGCATCCGACCGTCATGGCCACAAGCGTGCCTGGCTGGCTGGCGTCGTCCTGTTCACCGCGGGTTCGGCGCTGTGCGGGCTGGCCCCGACACTGGGCATACTGCTGGCGGGCCGCGCCGTCCAGGGCCTGTCCGCCGCCCTGCTGATCGCTGGCGCCCTGCCCATCCTCACGCATATTTTCCCGGAGCCCAAGGCGCGCGCCAGCGCCATCGGCGGCTGGTCGGCTTTCTCCGCCCTGGCCTTGATCCTCGGCCCGCTGCTGGGCGGCCTGCTCTTGGACAGCTTCGGCTGGCAAAGCATTTTCCTGATCAATCTGCCATTGGGTCTGCTGGCTATCGCCCTGGGCGCCTGGGGCATCCCCGAGCGCCGCTTTCCCGATCATGCGGCCCGCGACCCCTGGGGCCAGGCCCTGAGCATTCTGGCCCTCGGCGCCTTGGCCTATGGCCTGATCCAGGCGGGTGAAACCGGGTTTGCCACGCCCTTGACCTTGCTGACGCTGGGCCTGGCGCTGGTGTGCCTGCTGCTCTTCGCCATGGTGGAAAGACGCGTCGAGCGCCCGCTGCTGCCCCTGGCGCTGTTCCGCCAACCCGCTTTTGTGCTGGCCAACAATGCCTCGTTCATGCTGGGTTTCGCCTATTACAGCAGCCTCTTTTTCTTCTCGATCTACCTGCAGCAAATCCATGGCTGGTCACCGGTGGAAACCGGCTGGCGCATGATGCCGCAGTTCTTCGTCACGGGTTGCCTGTCCATGCTGTTCGGGCGCCTGGGCATGTGGCTGCCGGTACGCACGCTGATGATCAGCGGCTATGCGCTGATCGCCATCGCCATGTTTGCCATGATGCTATGCGATGCCCAGACCGATTATGTCTTCATCGGCATCAATCTGGCGGTGCTGGGCGCGGGCGCCGGTCTGGCGGTGCCTGCCACCAGCCTGGTCATCATGGGTATGGCGCCCCCGGAGCAGGCTGGTTCCGTGTCGGCGACCATGAATGCGCTGCGCCAGGCCGGCATGACATTAGGCATCGCCTTGCTTGGCGCCTTGATGAGCAGCCGCGCCATTCATCAGCTCACGGCCAGCGCTGCCGACGCCGGGCTGCCCGATGCCCCTGCGCTGGCTTACCAGGCCATCACCCAGCATCAGTTTCCGGCTGATCTGGCTGCGCAATTGATGGAGCGCTACATCGCCGCCATGACGGGCGGCTTCCATCTGGCCATGCTGGGCGCAGGCGTATCGGCTCTGCTGGCCATAGGCGGACTCCTGGTGCTGCGCGCCCCCGCGCAGCAGGATTGATACCGGCGGCGCGCCGCCAGCGTCTTAATCGGCAGGCAGCGGCCGTCCGCCCAGCTGGAAGCGCTGGCGGTAAGCGGACGGTGTCATGCCTACCACTTGCCGGAACCGGCGCGCGAAATGCGCCGGTTCACTAAAGCCGACATTTTCGGCAACTTTCACCGAAGGCTCAGAGGTAAAGGCCAGCAGGGTTTTGGCCCTATCCATGCGCCGCTCCGTGACCAGCTCCAGAAACGTCTTGCCTGTTTCGCTCTTGAGCAAATGGGCCAGGTACGTTGTCGATACGCAACTGGCCTGGGCGGCGTCGCTCAAGGTCATCTCACTGGCCAGATTCTGCGTCACATAGCGTATGCAACGCAGCACGGCGGGTTTATAGGTCTGCGGCACCAGGCGGCGCGCATCGCAATCACGGAAATTGGCCCCATACTTTTTCCATACCAGCCCGAACAGGCTGAGCAGGTGGCTGCGTATCAGCAAATGGCTGACGGTTTCCTCATCCTGCAGGCTGCGCGCATCCTGCTCCATGCGTTCACACATCTGCTGCAGGCGCTGCGTCTCGTCCTGGCCAAACTGGAACGTCAGGCAATGCTGGAAACGAAACGGCGCCAGTTCAGGCGCCCGGGCCAGCGGCACCTCTGAAAGGTCCAGCACATCATGATCCAGTGAGGGCAGCAGGAACTCTTTGCTGATATTGATGATGTAGAAAACCCCGTCGGCGGCATTGGGAATGTAGTGCGCCAGAAACGGCAGGACAAAGCTCACCGTGCCCGGCCCGATCGGGCTCTCCTCGCCGCCGATGTAATGCGTGGTGCGCCCCTGGATGCTGACATAGATCTGGAAATACTCGTGCCGGTGCGGCACCGGGTTGGGCAGGCTGTTGCTCTGGTTGTGAATCCCGAAATAGGCGTGCTGGGCGCGCGTGGCCATCGTGTAGTTACTGATGGCTGCGCGGCCGACTCCCGCGCGCGTCGCGTCTGCGCCGGGCGTGGCATCTGAGGGCTGGAACGCAGGTTGCATACTCTTGGCGAACTGAATCGCAAGGATTGCACAGCTTTCAGCAAGCCTGTGCGTTGTAGGGAGAAGACCGTATTTCTAGACTATAGCCACTCCTTTCACAACGCTCCAGAGAGATTAACCCCCATGTCCATGCCCCCTAGCGCCACACCGCTTTCCGCCAGCACGCCGTTGCAGGTTGCCCCGACTTTCCTGGATATCGTCGGCAGCCGCCAGCCTTTTCCGGTGCGCCGTGTGTACTGCGTCGGCCGCAACTATCTGGCCCATATCCGCGAAATGAAAGAAGGCGATGAACGTGATCCGCCTTTCTTCTTCCAGAAACCGGCAGATGCCATCGTGCGCGACGGACGGGTGCCCTATCCCGTCCTGACCGATGATTTTCAATTCGAATTCGAACTGGTGATCGCCATCGGCAAAGAAGCCCAGGACCTGCCGCCCGACACCGCGCTGGACTGCGTATTCGGCTATGCCGCCGGCCTGGACATGACGCGCCGCGACCGCCAGCGGGAATGCAACAAGCGCGGCCTGCCCTGGGAACAAGGCAAATCCTTCGACCACTCCGCCCCTTGCGGCCCCATCCACCCGGTGGAGCATGTCGGCCATCTCCGCGCCGGCACGCTCAG
>NZ_JBQEKA010000055.1:0-20423 GCF_052103615.1 Kerstersia sp.
GCTCAGGCCTTCGGGCTTTAGCGTTTGACTGTCCTACTTATGGGGGTCAGTTCAGCATGGGCTGCCGGTTTTTTGTTTTGGGCCGTGCTTGGGGGCAGCCTTTCGGTAAAAACTCTCGGGAAATTGCCCCGGCCCCCCGGCTTCAGAACCCCGGCAGTGTGCCGTTCAGCGGCAAGGCCTGGTGCCCAGGCCAGGCATGCTCGTGTTGCAGCAGCCATTGCTTGCGGTGCAGGCCGCCGCCATAACCGGTCAGGGAGGCATTGCTGCCGATGACGCGGTGGCAGGGCAGGGCCAGGCTGATGGGGTTGGCGCCATTGGCCAGCCCTACGGCACGCACGGCTGCCGGGCGTCCGATGCGCTGGGCCAGAGCGCCGTAGCTTAAGGTTTGTCCGGCCGGAATGGCGCGCAAGCTCAGCCAGACCAAACGCTGAAAGTCTGTGCCGCCCAGCGCGACGGGCAGGTTGTCCAGGGCATGCAGCGCGCCGCCGAAATAGCGCAGCAAAGCGGCATGCGCGTCAGGCGCCTGGCGGGTCTCATGCAGTTCAGGCAAGGACGCCCGGTATTGGCGCGCCAGCAAACGGCGCATGCGGGTTTCGTAATCGTGCCAGTCCAGCGCCCGCAGGCGGCCCTGCTCATCCGTCACCAGCAAGGCCTGCCCCAAGGGCGTGTCCATACGGAACAGCAGCCAGGGCGCCTGGCCCGTCGGGGTGGCCGGGGTGACCAGAAAGGGGGCGGCGGAACAGGTGGAAGGTGAAGATTCCAATGGATTCATGGCAGCATGGGCGGCGCCGGCGCCGTTGGCGGCACGCAGGCCTGGGTAGGCAGAGTGCTTTGTTTTATCATCTTCGCCTGGGCGTGTCACCGGTGCTTGAGAGAGACAGGGGTGAGAGGTCTGTACGAGGCCAGAATGCGCCGCAACCAGGCAGTTCACTCAAGGCGCAGGCCCAATGGAGCAAACAGTTTGAAGAGACAGAAGGGCGAGCAGGGCGAGAATGCCGCATATGCCGCGTGGTGCCGGGCGCTGGGGCTGGTCGCGCTATTGCTGCTGCTGCAATGGGGCGGCGAGACGGTACGCGTCGGTTTGCGTTTCGAGCGCAGTGCCGTGGCGGCCGGCGAGGTCTGGCGCTTGGGCACGGCCCACCTGGTTCATCTGGGCTGGAATCATGCCTTGCTCAATAGCGCGGGCGTTTTGCTGTGCTGCCTGCTGGCGCCGGAACGGTTTGATCGCGGCCTTTGGCGCCGCCTGGCCGGGCTGGCGCTGGGCGTAGGCCTGGCGTTATGGTGGTTTTCGCCGGGCGTCCCGAATTATGTCGGCCTGTCCGGGGTCCTGTACGGCATGTTTGTGCTGTGCCTGCTGCCGCAGGGGCTGCATGGCGACCGCAGCGCCTGGCTGGCGCTGGCCTGTGTTTGCGCCTGGATGCTCTGGCAGTGGCTGGTGGCGCCAGCCGCATCGGAAGAGAAAATGATAGGCGGCACCATCGTCAGCGTCGCCCATGTTTACGGCTTTTGCCTGGGTTTGGCCGGCGTCGGCCTGGCCCGGCTGGCAGGCTGGTGGCGCGGGGCCCGCCGCCAGCGGCAGGCCCGGGGGTAAGGGGCAGCCGCGCCCTTAGACCTGCACCGGCTCGAAACTTTCAGGCCGGGCCATGCGCCACATGCGTTCGTAGAACTCGCTGCCGATCTTGCCGGAAAGCAATTCCCCCGGCTGGAGAAAATGATGCAGCTGCGAATACAGGCGGATTTCGGTGCCAGTCATGCGGCGCGCCAGGTGGCGGGCAGCGACTTCGGAAGGGTGGGACAGCCCTGCCGCGGCGAGCAATTCGGCCAGGGCCTTGAGCGTGTTCTGGTGATAATGGAAAACGCGCTCGGCTTTGTCCGGGACGACCAGCGCCTGTTGCCTTTGCGGATCCTGGGTGGCGACGCCAGTGGGGCAGCGGTTGGTATGACAGGACTGCGACTGGATACAGCCAATGGCAAACATGAAGCCGCGTGCCGAATTGGCCCAATCGGCCCCCATGGCGATTACGCTGGCGATATCGAAAGCGCTGATGATCTTGCCGCTGGCGCCGATGCGGATAGATTGGCGCAGGTTCAGGCCGACCAGCGTGTTGTGCACGAACAGCAGGCCTTCGCGCAGCGGCAGGCCCATGTGGTCGATGAACTCCAGCGGTGCCGCGCCGGTACCGCCTTCCTTGCCGTCCACCACGATGAAGTCAGGCAGGATGCCGGTTTCATGCATGGCCTTGGCGATGGCCATGAATTCCCAGGGGTGGCCAATACAGAGCTTGAAGCCGACGGGCTTGCCGCCTGACAACTCGCGCAGCTGCACGATGAATTGCAACAGCTCCAGCGGGGTGCTGAAGGCGCTATGGCTGGAAGGCGAGACGCAATCCCTATCCATCGGCACGCCGCGGGTGGCGGCAATTTCCGGCGTGATTTTTTCCTTGGGCAAAATCCCGCCGTGGCCGGGCTTGGCGCCCTGGCTCAGCTTGATTTCAATCATCTTCACCTGCGGGTCGGCGGCATTGCTGGCGAAGAGGCTGGGATCAAAGCGCCCCTCCGCGTTCCTACAGCCGAAATAGCCGCTGCCCAGTTCCCAGGTCAGGTCGCCGCCATATTCCCGGTGATAAGAACTGATGGCGCCTTCCCCGGTATCGTGGATGAAATTGCCCATGCGCGCGCCGCGATTCAGCGCGCGGATGGCATTGGCGCTCAAGGCGCCGAAACTCATGGCGGAAATATTGAAAACCGATATGGAGTACGGCTGGCGGCAGGCCGGGCCGCCGACATCGACACGGAAACTGGCAGGATCGGCCAGCGGCGCGGGCTGGATCGAATGCGCCATGAATTCGTAGCTGGGCTGGTACACATCCAGCAGCGAGCCGAAGGCCTTATCGGCGCTTTGCTGTTTGGCGCGCGAATAGACCAGCGCCCGCTGCGCGCGGGAAAATGGCAGGGCCTCGTTATCGCCTTCTATCAGATATTGGCGGATTTCCGTGCGGAAACTCTCGACCAGATAACGGACATTACCGGACACGGGGTAATTGCGCCGCACGGAATGGGCGGTCTGCCGCAGGTCGTAAACACCCAGAATACTGAGCGCCAGCGTGATCAGCGTTGGCAGCCAGGCCCAGGAAAAATGGCCTGCCGCCAGCAGCAGCGGCAATGAAATCACGGTATAGGCAATACAGGCCAGGAAAACGGCATAGCGGCCCAGCACGGAAAGATTCATGAAAGCTCCTTCGGAAATCCGGCCATATCCGCTGCATGGTCTGGCCTGAATGTGGCCCAGCGCCACCACGGCGGGCAGCGGACATGAATACCTGACATGGTAGCGTTTCCGGCGAGACGGGCCGCAGCCTGGGTGCTACAGGGTAATACGGTGTAATGGACGCAGCGGCGCTGCGGCGCGCAGGCGAAAGAAATGCCCGTCAGCGGACGGGCATTTTTGGTATAGGTTTGGTATATGTTGGGTGTAGGTTTGGTTGGGCGGCTGGGTGCGGCGCTAGGCGCGCGAGTGCTTGGCCGCGTGCTTTGGGTTGGCAGTAAAACTGCGTTCAATCAAAGGCTTAATGGCGCTTGGCGTATCGTTCTTGGTGGTCTTCATGGCGTCCCGTATAGGAATCGACATGGCGTCTCCAACAGGAATCGAACCTGTATCTAGAACTTAGGAGGTTCTTGTTCTATCCGTTGAACTATGGAGACGGAACGGCGCCGGAATCCGCTATTGTAACTGCTAAATACGCTTCTTTGCACGCCCGGTTTGCCCTGCGCCGGCGGAGCAAGCGGGGAGCAGAGAGGTTGCGGCGCAGAGACAGGGAGTGCCGCAGGGAAGGCAAGGGCGGGCGGCCAAGCGATGGCGGCCAGGGCATGCCGGTGGCAGGAATCACGCGATCCCAAATGGGCGCGCTATGATTCCTGCTTGCCTTTGTCTGTCATGAAGCCACACGCCATGTCTGAATTCCCGCCTGCCTTGCCCAGTATCGACGTTCCGGCCCTGACGGATCTGCCGGCGGCGGAAACGCTGGTGCTGACTGTCAATAATCGCTGGGCGCGGCGCCTGACGCAGGCGCTGGCGGAAGGCTTGCGCAGCAACCGGCAGGTCAGTGAATTGCCGCATATTGTGCCGCTGGCTTCCTGGTACCGTGAAGCGGCCGAAAGCCTTGCGTTTATGCCGGATGCCAGGCTGCCAGCCCATTGGCTGGATACCTTCGCCTCTGCCATGGTGTGGATGGACGTCATTCATGAGGCTGAGGCCGAGCGTTTGCTGATGGATGCCGCGCAGGCGGCCGCCTTGGCGCGTGATGCCGATGGCCTGCTGGATGAATGGCAGATCGAGGTATTGGGCCCGGAAGAAACCGATGAGTACTGCCGTTTCCTGGTGTGGCGCGGCGCTTACCTGGAAAAATTGCGGGCGCTGGATGCTGAGGACGCCAATCAGGCGCTCGCGCGCGTGGTGGAGGCCATGCAGCAAGGGGCGGTGCGCTGGCCGCGAGTGCTGGTGCTGGCGGGTTTTACCGAGCAGTCGCCGCGTTTGCAGAAGATATTGGCCCTGGCGCGTGAGGCTGGCACCGAATGCCTGGCCTTGACCGAGGCCCAAGCCGAGGCCGGGCGCGCCGTCAGGGTGATGGCGGTGGATCATGCCGCCGAATGGCGCGCGGCTGCGGCCTGGGCGGCGCAGCAATTGGCTGCCAAGCCGGAAGGACGTTTTGCCATTGTGGCGTCAGGCCTGGAAGCCGATGCGCCGCTGGCGCGGCGGGTGCTGGCCCGAGCCCTGCGGCCGTTGGATCCTGCCTTGCCGGAATCCGCCTGGTTCAATATTTCCGTGGCGCGGCCCTTGCCGCAGTGGCCGGCAGTGCGTGCCGCGCTGGCCTGGCTGAAAGTGATGGCCGCCTGGGATGACACCAGGGGTTGCGATGCCGCTGTGCTGGGTGCCGCCCTGCTGGCCGGGCATGTGGATTGGGATGGCTTGCGCTGGCCGCCAGCAGCGCTGGATGCGCAATGGCGCCGGCGCGGCTGGAATGTGATAGCCCCGGAGCGCTGGCACCAGGCCTTGCAGGAAGGCAGCGCCGCTTTCGCTGCCCGCTGGCAGCAGGCCTGCGAGCGCTGGCGTGAGCCGCAGGGCAGCGCGGGCGCGGCGGTCTGGGCCGCGGCGATGCGCCAGGTGCTGGATGCGCTCGGATTTCCGGGCCGGCAGGCGCTCGATAGCGTGAGTTACCAGGTGCTGGAGGCCTTTGGTGAAGCCTTGGCGCGGTTTGCCGCGCTGGAGCCGGTGGCCGGGCGTTTGGGCGGGCGTATGGCTGTGTCTTTGCTGGAACGTCTGGCCGATAGCATGCTCTTCCAGCCGCAGCGCGATTTCCGCGCGCGGCTGGATGTGCTGGGCCTGCTGGAAGCCGAAGGCGGGCGCTGGGACGGCTTGTGGGTCATGGGTCTGACCGATGAAGTGTTGCCTGCTTCGCCCAAACCCAATCCGCTGATTCCTGCGACTGCGCTGCGGCGGGCTGGCGCTCCCCGTGCGACGGCAAGCCGCGAGCGTGTCTGGGCGGCGCAGATGTATGAAGCGTTATTGCGCGGCGCGCCGGAGATAGTCTTCAGCCATGCTGAACGCGAAGGCGAGCGCGAGCTGCGGCCGTCCCCCTTTATTGCCGCCTTGCCTCTGGCGGCTGGGCAAGCGGAGAGCGTCAACCTGTCGGACTTGCGCCTGGATGAACTGGACGATAGCCAGGGGCCGCCGCTGGCCGAAGGCGAGAAGGTAACGGGCGGGCTGGATGTCCTGGATACCCAGGCGCGCAATCCGCTGTGGGCATTTGTGCGGCACCGGCTGGGCGGGCGTGAACTGCCAGCCTACGAACCGGTGGCGGGCATGAATGTACGGGGCCAGTTCCTGCATGAGGCGCTGGAACTGCTGGGCCATATGCTGCCGGATCAGGATAGTCTGCATGCCGCCATGGCAGAAGGGCGTCTGGCGCCCTTGCTGGCGGAAATCGTGCAGCAGGCGGCAGCCGCGCATCTGGGCGCTTACGAACCCGCCTTGCGCGAATTGGAGTGCGAGCGCGCGCGCGGCCTGCTGGCTGACTGGTGCGACGCGGAAGCCGCCAGGCCGCCGTTTGCGATCTACCAGCGTGAGGAGCGCTACCAATGGGAGCATGGCCGGCTGGCCTTGAATGCGCGGGTGGACCGCATCGACCAGCTGGGGGACGGCAGCCTGCTCATTCTGGATTACAAAACCGGCATGGGCGAAGCGTTCCCGGAGGCCGATTGGTCGCGCCAGCGGCCCGTTAATTTGCAGCTGCCGTTCTATGCCGCGATTCTGGCTGCGCAGACGGGCACCGCCCAGGCCGAGATCGCCGGGCTGATGCTGGCTCAGGTGCATGCGCGGCATATCCGCGCCAAAGGCCTGGGCGCGGCGGACCTGGGCATCAAGGGCGTGACGCCGGTCGAAGACAGCAAAACCTTCGAGGGCCAGGATTGGACAGCGGTCTTGCGCCGCTGGGAAAGCGCCATAGGCATGCTGGCCGATGAGTTCAGCGGCGGTTACGCCGCCAATTTCGTTCTGCAGCCGCAGGACATGGTGTATTGCGACGCGTTGCCGTTCCTCCGGCTGCAGCGGGAGGAGGCATGACGATGATGCAGCAGGGTTTTGATTTTGAAAGCGGTGATGAAACGCCGGGCCAGGCCGCCGCGCCGCCCGCCACGCCGCAGCCAGACCTTCAGCCAGCAATTCAGCCAGCCCCTCAGCCATTCCCGGATGCCGCGCCAGACCTGGCGCCAGATTCTGTGTCAGATCCTGTGTCAGACCCAGCTCGTGAGCCCGCCGACGCACCGCAACGGCGCCGTGCGCTGGACCCCACGCATTCTTTTCTGGTGCAGGCCCCTGCGGGGTCGGGTAAGACGGAACTGCTGACCGACCGCATTCTGGCTTTGCTGGCCACGGTGGAGCGCCCCGAGGAAATTGTCGCCATTACCTTCACGCGCCGTGCGGCGTCGGAAATGCATGCGCGGGTACTGGAAAAACTGCGTCATGCCGCCAGTGGGATAGAGCCGCAGGCGCCGCACTTGCGCGCCAGCTGGCAGCTGGCGCGCCAGGCGCTGGCCCGGGATGCGCAGCAGGATTGGCAATTGCTCCAGCATCCGGCGCGGCTGGCCATTCAGACCATAGACTCGTTTTGCGCGCGGCTGGTACGCAGTATGCCTTGGCTGTCCGAGCTGGGCGGCATGCCTGGCATTGCGGAAAATGCCTGGAGCCATTATGAAGCCGCGGCGCTGGAAACGCTGCGCATGGCAGAGACGGAAGCATCCGTGCGGCGCTTGCTGGCGCATATGGATGTGGATGTTGCCGCAGCCGTGGAGGCGATTGCCAGCATGCTGGCGCAGCGTGACCAATGGATGCCGTTCCTGCGCCATGGCCTGGACCGCGCTGGCCAAGAGGAAACGCTGGCGCATTTCATAGAGTCTGACATTGCCGCAGCGGCCAGGCGCCTGCCGCGCGGCTGGGAGGAGGCGCTGGCGCCTGCTGCCCGGCTGGCGGCTGCCAGCCTGGATGAACTCAGTCCGGAGCATCGCCTGGCGCCGCTGCGCGACTGGGTGCCGCCTCTGGCCCGGGATGCCGGGGCAGTGCAGGCCTGGGTTGCCTTGGCAGACTTGCTGCTGACCAGTGAAGGCAAACCGCGTTCGCCTAAAGGGCTGAACAAGAATCTGGGCTGCCCGCCCAAGAGCCAGCAAAAAGACATGCTGGGCGCCTGGCTGGACGAGCAGGCGCTGAATGCGGGCTGGGCGTCTGCGCTGGCTGCGTTGCGTGAACTGCCGCCGGCAAGCTTTTCTGATGCGCAATGGGAAATTCTGGAAGCCCAGTGGCGCGTGTTGCGTCTGGCCGCCGCGCAACTGCGGGTGCGCTTTGCGCAGGAGGGAGAGGTAGATTTCACCGAAATCTCCCAGCGTGCCGAGGCTGCCCTGGGCTCGGCGGATGACCCGGGTGAATTGCTGCTGAAGCTGGATGCTTCCATCCGGCATTTGCTGATCGACGAATTCCAGGATACCAGCCAGTCGCAGGTGCGCCTGCTGGAAAAACTGACCTCAGGCTGGATGCAGGCCGATGGCCGCACCTTGTTTCTGGTCGGCGACCCGATGCAGTCGATTTACCGTTTCCGCAAAGCGGAAGTGGGCCTGTTCCTGCAAGTCCGTGATCACGGAATAGGGGACTTGCGCCTGGAGTTTTTGAATCTGACCGATAACTTCCGTTCCCAGGCGGGAGTGGTGGAGTGGGTCAACCAGCGTTTTGGCAGCTTGCTGCCGTCGCGGGCCGAAGAAAATGCCGAGGCGGGTGCAGTTGCCTACACACGCTCGGTCGCCTTTAATCCTGCTTTGCCGGGACGGGCCGTGAGTTTTCATGCGGCCTGGGGCAATGGCACCGCGCAGGCGGACGCCGCCGCTCTGGCGCTGACGGAAGGCCTGGTGCGTGATGCGCTGTTTGATGAGGCGGGTAAGCCCGGGACGGTGGCGATCCTGGTGCGGGCCAGGACGCACCTGGGCGAATTGGTGCGCACCTTGACGCGCGCGGGCATAGGCTGCCGGGCGGTGGAACTGGTGCCGCTGGCGCAACGGCATGTCGTGGCCGATCTGGTGCAATTGGTGCGGGCGCTGGCGCATCCGGGGGACCGGCTGGCCTGGTTGTCCGTGTTGCGCGCGCCCTGGTGCGGCTTGACGCTCAATACGCTGGCGGCCTTGTTTGGCAGCCGTCACGAGCGCCCGGTGCCGCTGGTGTTGCGCGAGTGCCTGGCGGCGCCTGGCGATAGCCCCTTGGGGACGGTGCTGGCGGCTTTGCCGGCAGAAGAGCGCGACCGCCTGCTGCAAGTGGCGGCCATCCTGCTTGATGGCGGCAATGATAATGGCGCACTGCCCTGGGCGGCCTGGGTGGAAACGCTGTGGCAACGCCTGGGCGGCGCGCGGCTGTATCCAGGCAGCAGCGCGGCCGAAGATGCGGAAAGCGTTTTTGTCCTGCTGGAAAAGCTGGCGCCTTACGGCGAACTGGATACCGCTGCGCTGGATACTGCGCTGGCGCGCCTGTTTGCGTCCGGGCAGCCAGAGCCTGGCGGCGGCCCGGTCGTGGAAATCATGACTATGCACAAATCCAAGGGCTTGCAGTTCGATACGGTGATTCTCTATGGACTGCACCGCGTGCCCCGTGCCGCGTCCACGCCCCTGCTGAGTTTTGAGCATGTGGCGGGCAATGTGCTGTTCGGCCCGGCCAAGCCGCGGGCGCAAGTGGAACCGGATCCGTTGTCGCGCTATATCGGCAGGCGCGAGAAAGTCCGTGGCGATTACGAGGTGGACCGCCTGTTGTATGTGGCCGCCACACGCGCGCGGCAGCGCCTGCATTTGATCGGCAGCGTGATGCAGGATGACAGCGGGCAGTGGCGCCAGCCCGCCGGGAGCAGCCTGCTGGGGCGTTTATGGCCCTTGCTTGATGCCGCCGATACCGCCGTGCCGCCAGCCTTGCCCGCTGGCGATGCTGGTGCGGAAGGGGCGCAAGGCTTGCATGGAGCGGTGCTGCAGCGGATTGCGCATGCCGATTTGCTGGCCATGCCGGGGGCGGAGCCAGCCCGGCCAGAGGATGATGCCGCGCAGGACGGTCCCTTGGCGCCAGTGGGAGAAGGGGTGCAGTGGGGCGAAGCGGAAAGCCGCCAGGCGGCCATAGGCACGCTGGTGCATGGCTGGCTGACGCGTCTGGGGCAAGATGGCCTGGAGGGATGGCCGCCAGCCCGTTTGCGCAATAGCCTGGGCATCATGGCGCGGCAGTTGACGCGAGCAGGGACGCGGACGGTGCATGCGGCGGAAGATGCCGCCGAGGTATTGGAGATTCTGTTGGCGACCTTGCGCAATGGCCGTGGCCGCTGGCTGCTGCAACGTGCCGCCGCGCGCCGGGAGTGGCCGCTGCTGGATGCCAGCGGCAAGGTATCCATCCTCGATCTGGCATTTGAAGATGATGGTACCTGGCTGATTGTTGATTACAAAACCGGCACGCCCTGGCCGGATGAAGACGAGGCGGCCTTCGCCCGCCGGATGCGGGCGCGTTATCAGCCGCAGATGAATCGTTATCTGGATCAGGTCACCGCGCTCACCCGCAGCGCCGCCCGGGCCGCGCTGTATTTTCCCAGGCTGGATCTCTGGCTGGAGATGGGCAGCGCGCCCGCCCGCTAAGGGCTGTAGGCAGACGGCGGCGCGCCTGGCCCCAGACGCGTCACCGGCTTTCTTGGCCTGCCTGGGCGGACGGGGCAGGCGCTTGCTTGACGGAAATTGTTGCGCGCATGCTGCGGCGCTAGGCTTTTATTTGCTTTTGCTGGTAGGCCAGTTATGCTCCAATACTGAGATTGATTTACATTAATTCGGTGCGGGAGCCAGCCTGCCGTCGCCGGCCGGGTATCTCCATGTCCTCTTCCGCCTCCAGCCTTGGGCCGGCCGCAACGCCGGCGACCCCATCTGCCGACCTTCATAATCTATACCGGGACAACCATGTCTGGCTGGTGGCCTTGCTGCGGCGGCGCTTGCCGGATGCCTCCCAGGCCCAGGATCTGGCGCACGATACTTTCGAGCGCATCATGCGCGCCGATCTGGCGCAGGTGCTCAAGGCGCCACGGGCCTACCTGACGACAGTGGCGCGCAATGTGCTGCTCAATCATGTCCGGCATGAACGTATCGTGCACGCGTATCAGGAATCCCTGCAAAGCCTGCCGGAACCGCTGGCGCCATCCCCTGAAGAACAATTGGTCGCGGTGCAGGCGCTGGAGCAAGCTTGCGCCGTGCTCGATGGCCTGCCGGCGCGCACACGCCTGATTTTCCTGATGTCCCAGCTCGAAGGCATGACGAGCCCCGCCATCGCCGAGGAATTGAAGCTGAGCGTGAATGTCGTCAAGAAGGCGGTTGCCC
Organism: Kerstersia sp.; assembly: GCF_052103615.1. Lineage (NCBI taxonomy): Bacteria > Pseudomonadati > Pseudomonadota > Betaproteobacteria > Burkholderiales > Alcaligenaceae > Kerstersia > Kerstersia sp. The sequence continues at coordinate 10,921 of NZ_JBQEKA010000055.1, forward strand.
AGGGAATCAAGCACTGCTATTTCGCCATGCTGGGATGAGTCTGCGCGGCAGGCGCGCCAGGCGCGAGAAGCGCGATATGCGCAATATGCACGGTTTGGCGCCGGGGCCGCAGGCTGGCACGCCAGGTAGAAGATAAAAGAAAGCGGGGATGGTTTTGCCACTCAATGAGAAACTGCTGGATCAGGCGATTGACTGGTTGCTGCGCGTGAATGACGATGCCACCGGCATGGCCGAGAGTGCCTGTCGGCGCTGGCGCGCCGAGCACCCGGATCATGAACGGGCCTGGCAAGGCGTGGCATCGGTCGGGGCGCATTTGCGTGGCCATACGGCCAGTCTGGCGCCGCGTGCCGCGGTGCGGGTGCTGCATCAGGCCGGTGGCGGGCATGGCCGCCGCACAGCCATCAAGACGCTGATGCTGGGGGGCGCTTTCGCGCTTGGCGCGGGCGCCATCTGGCATGGCACCCAGGCCTGGCCGGCCTGGAATGCGGTGTATCGCATCGCCAAAGGCGAAACACGCGAAATCATGCTGGCCGATGGCGCCAGCATTTGGCTCAACACCGATACGGCGCTGGATGTCGATACGACAGCGGCAGGCCATGAACTGGTGTTGCGGCGTGGTGAAATCCTGGTGCAGACAGCCCGTGATCCGGCGCGCAAACAGGCCATGCAGGTGCGTACCGCCGCTGGGCTCATGCAACCTCTGGGAACGCGCTTCATGGTGCGGGTGCTCGATGATGAGCGCTGGACGCGCCTGAGCGTGCTGGAAGAGCGGGTGCGCGTGACAGGGGCAGGTTTGCCGCGGGCAATGGAACTGCTGGCGGGGCAGCAACTGGAATTCGGGGCAGGCATCACGCCGCGGCGGCAGCCCATCCAGGGGGATCCCGCGGCCTGGCAGCAAGGCATGCTGGCGGCCAGCCGCATGCGGCTCGATCAATTTCTGGCAGAACTGGCGCGTTACCGCAGCGGCATCATTCAGTGCGACCCGGCAGTCGCGCATCACACGGTCACAGGGGCGTTTCCGCTCAACGATACAGACCGCATTCTGGCTGCGCTGGCGCAAGATTTACCCCTGCGGATTCAGCGGGTATCGCGGTACTGGATACGTGTCATGCCGGAAAAGTTGTAACAATGAGGCGCTTTCTCATTTCTGAAGTGTTAATCCATATGTAAGCCCCGTCACGAGCATTGCTGCGATGGGGCAGGGTGACCACTTTTCAGGAATGCCAATGCGGTTCCGTGTTTCTCTTGTCAGTTTGCTGTTGTTGGCGGCCTATGCGCCAGACGGCGTTCATGCCCAGACGGCGGCGGTAGCGGCCGAGGCCGAGCGTGATTTCGATATCCAGGCCGGTAGCCTGGATGATGTTTTGAGCCGTTTCGGCGCTCGCGCCGGCGTCATGGTGCTGGCCGATACGCGCCTGACGGCCGGGCGCAGCAGCCCCGGGGTGCGCGGACGCTACGCGGTGGATGTCGCCCTGTTGCGGCTGTTGTCGGGCACAGGCTTGCAGGCTTACCGCGCGGCCGACGGCGGCTATCGCTTGCGCCTGGCGCCTGGGCCCGGCGGCCAGTCGGTCTCCGAGCTGGAGGCGGTCGAGGTGCTGGGCAATGACCCGAGTCCCGCCGATGAGGTGTACCGCACGGCTGCCAGCGTGAACTATCTGTCCCAGGATGATATCGAGCGTTTTCGCGGTACCTCGGTCGGCGATATTTTTCAGGGTATCCCTGGGGTGCTGGTGGGGGAAAACCGCAATTCCGGCGGCCTGGATATCAATATCCGGGGCATGCAGGGCCAGGGCCGGGTGCCTGTGCTGGTGGATGGCGCACGCCAGGAAACCACGGTTTACCGGGGCTATTCCGGTGTGGCGTCCCGCTCTTATGTGGACCCCGACCTGATCGGCGGCATAGAGATCAGCAAAGGGCCAGTGGCGGGCGCATTGGGAACCGGCGCGACAGGCGGGGTGGTGGCGATGCGTACCATTAATGCCCGCGACATCATCAAAAATGAGGATGAAAACTGGGGCATACGCGTGCGCGGCAGCACCTCGGGCAACAGCAGCGCGGCGCCTGCGCCGGGGACGGCGGGCGGCATGTTCAATGCCGGCACTTACCGCATCAATTGCGACCCGGCGGCCCTGTGTGGCGGCAAGTACCAGATGCCGGACACTTACCGCAATGATGACAACTTCGACCGTCCCGGCACGCTGGACCCTTACAGCTATGCGGCCAGTGTGGCAGGCGCCTGGCGCAACGAAAAACTGGAACTGGTGGCGGCGGTGTCTTCCCGCCGCCAGGGGACTTATTTTGCCGGCAAGCATGGCAAAGGCGCCGAACCCGTCATTACCCTGGCAGACCCGCCGCCCAGCATTTATTACGACACCGCAACCGTGAGCAACGGCGGCACGACCCGTTTTTATACCGGCGAGCGCGTGCTGAACAGCAATAACGAAAGCAACTCGCAACTGCTGAAGGGCAAATTGAAATTGTCCGAAGCGCAGGATATCGAGCTGAGCTATTTGCGCTACCACAGCGAATACGGCGAGCTGATGCCGTCCCAGCTAATGTGGTTCAACAAAATCTACCAGACGCAAAACAGTGAAGTGACGGCGCAGACGGTCACGCTGTCCCATCATTGGCAGCCGGCGGAGCAATCCTGGCTGGATTTGCGCACCAAGGTCTGGATGACGCACACGGACAGCCTGAACCGTAATTACGCTTCGGAAGGCGAGGCGGCAGCCGGCACGGGTTCTGGGGTGGAGCCGGAACCGGAAACCTACCGGCGCATGGGCGCGGAAATTGGCAATACCTCTGAATTCGAGGGTTGGGGCGAGCATGTGCTGAGCTATGGCGCAACGTTCCAGCACGAGAAAATTACCACCGATCCGTCTGCCGGCGCGCTGGACGCCGCGGCCGGGCGTGAGGGCAACCGCCGGGAATACAGCCTCTACCTGGATTGGCGCTGGCAGCCCGCGCCGGAATGGCAGATCAATTACGGTTTGCGCTATCAGAATTCCCGTACCCGTGATGGCAAGCTAAGCACGGATATGCGCTACGAGTGCGGCAAATGGGGGATGGACGCCAAGGGCGTGGAGGTGTGCCAGCAGTATGCCGCCGTGCCGATGGAACTGTGCGATGGCGTGGCTTGCGCGTACCACTATAAAACCCGGAATAGCGGCACCGTGCCGGTTTACAGCATTAGCTGGGAGCCCTGGCTCAACGGTTTGCAGTTCTACGCCCGTCACGCCGAGGCATTGCGCATGCCCAGCTTGTTCGAGTCCACGCAAGGCTGGTCGGTGCAGCCCGCGCCTGGCGTTGCGCTGCGTCCGGAACATACCCGCAACCGCGAGTTCGGCCTGAATCTGCTGACCAATGGTGTTTTGCGCAGCAACGACAGGCTGGCATTCAAGACGGCTTATTTCCGCAACAAGACCAATGATTACCTGACGCGCACTTCGCCCAACGAATGGGAGAACCTGCAGCAGGACTTCGTGATGCGCAATATCCGCAGCGTCAAGCTGCGCGGTTTTGAAGCGACCCTGGATTATGACGCCGGACGTATCTACACGCGCCTGAGTGGCACCCGCTACAACTTCATTGAAGTGTGCCACGAGGGCAGCTACCGCCGTGATGACTGCAATAACTACGGTGTTGCCGCCTCTTATTTCAATGACATGATTCCGCCGAAATGGCATGCCAGCGTCCTGCTGGGCACCCGCTGGCTGGACGGCAAACTGGATCTGGGCGCGCGCCTGACCCTGATGGGCAAGCGCAACCCGACACCGGCATTCAACGACGACACCAAGCGCGCTTTCAATTGGCCGACGCTTTGGCAGGACTACAAGGTGGTTGATCTCTACGCCCGTTATCAATACAGCGAAGCCGTGTCTGTGGATTTCAACATCGACAACCTGACTGACAGGTACTACGTCGATCCGCTCAGCCTGGGCATGGTTCCCGCGCCAGGACGCACGGCGCGGCTGGGCTTGACGCTGAACTTCTAAGGCTGTTGCCGCTGTCTGTGCCTGGACGGCCGCAAGCCCATGGATGAGGCCCGCAGGCAAGGGCAGGAAGAATGCAGTCCCGCAAGGGAATGCGCATGGACCCAGCTGTGCCGGGCCATTGAAAAACCGATTTTTTTGAACAAATTTTGAACAGAAAGAGACCAGCATGAAACTGAACAAGTACGTGATGTTGCTTGGCCTTCCCCTGGTGCTGGCCGCGTGCGGCGGCGGTGGCAGCGGAGATGGCGGTGGCGGTGAGCGCCCGGTGACGAAAAGCCCGGTGGCCAACGCTGGCGCGGACCAGATCGTGCCCATGGGCACAGTCGTGCAGCTTGATGGCGGCGCCAGCGCGCCTGGAACCAATGGCAGCAATCTGCGCTATACCTGGAGCCTGCCTGAGAAACCGATGGGCAGCAGCGCGGTATATGCCGATGCGGGTATCGTGAACCCCAGCTTCCTGGCGGATTTGCCGGGCCGCTATACCGCAACGCTGACGGTCAACGACGGTGTGGTGGACAGCGCCGCTGACAGCGTGACCATTACGGCGACGACCAAGGTGCCGGTGGCGATTGCCGAGCCGGTGCAGAATGTTGCCCTGAGCGCCGAAGTCGTGCTCGACGGCAGCCAGAGCGTTGCACCCAGCGATGGCGATGCTGGTGCGCTGGTGTACCGTTGGACGCTGCTGTCCAAACCCGCCGGTTCCCAGGCGGAATTGACGGATGCGACGACGGCCAAGGCGCGTTTTCATGCGGATGTCGAAGGGGAGTACATGGCCTTGCTGATCGTCAACTATGGCGACCAGGTGAGCCAGCCGCGTGAAGTGCTGGTGCGCGCATCCAAGGGCAACACGGCTCCGGTGGCGAACATCAAGGTGGTGTCCATTGGCGGCAAGCCGGTGGAACCGCTGACGGGCAGGAATAAAAAATATCAGGTCGAACGCGGCCAGGAAGTCGTGTTCAGCGGCAGTGAGAGCACGGACGCCGATGGCGACGAACTCAGCTACCGCTGGGGCGCAACGAGCTGGACCCAGGGTTCCCAGATTGCGAACAAGATCAAAGGCAAGCAGGCTGAATTCCGCATGACGCCGGATGTTGCGGCCGGTGATTGGTCGGTGTCGCTGCAAGTTTTTGACGGCCAGCTCTACAGCCAGGCCTCCGCTCTGCTGAATGTGGTCAAGCCGGCGGGCGCAGCGAATACGCCGCCAGTCGCCAGGCTGGACCCGGTCACGACGACCGAAACGTATGAGATGGAGTTGGGCCAACTCACCAATATCAGCGCGTTTTCATCCTACGATATTGATGGGGATCAGCTTTGGGGCAAGCACAAACTGCAGTTGCTGTCCTATCCTGCGGGCTTCACGCCGCCAGACTGGTCGGCGCCTATCTGGAGCACGACGCAGTTCACCCCCACGGTGGAGGGCGACTATCGCGTGCGTCTGATTTCCAATGATGGCCAGGCAGACAGCCTGCCCGTGGAGGCGGTTTACAGCGCCAAGCGCGGCGCCAACCACAAGCCGAAGGCAAATGTCGTGGTGACGTCTGCCACTGCCCTGATCAATCAGGATATCAAGTTCGGTTGCGGCGGCAGCGACCCGGATGGCGATGAGCTGACCTGCGAATGGGCCGTGGCGGATACGCCAGACGGCAGCGCCGCGACCTTGCAGGTGCTGAACGGCGGCAAAACGGCCAGCATGAAAGCCGATAAGCCGGGGCGCTATGTCGTTGAGCTGGTGGTGGTGGATACCAAGGGCGAGCGCAGCCTGCCCGTGTCTGGCGGCATCCACGTCAAGTCCGTCAACAACCCGCCGGTCTATTCCGGGCTCTACCATTATGCCTATGGAGAGTTCTCGATTCTCTGGACCTCGATTGCCAACAAACTGAGCGGCAGCCACTTGGGCACGGCGGCCCAGCCTTATCTGGCCGGGCAGCGCATCGACCTGATGCCGATCAGCATGAGCGACCCGGATGGGGATAAGCTGTATCCGCTCTGGACGCTGGTCGAGCAGCCTAAAGACAGCAAGCTGGTCGAGGCGGTAGATACGGAAACCCTGAACTTCACGCCCCAGTACCCTGGCCGCTATGTCTATCAATTCATCACCAGCGATGGCATCGTCAAGACTCAGCCTCAGCAGGTGGCGGTTGAAGTGGTGAAGGAAGAAAATTATCCCGGCCTGCTGCTGAGGACGCATGGTGCCTATGATGACCCCTCCAATCTGTATCCCACCCGGGAGGGCGTGCAGCCGCAGCTGGGCTGGCCGCATGATTGGATGAATACCGTGGCCGTGAAGCAGGATCCGGCAAACAGTGCCGCTTCGAGCAAGGCATGGAATGCAGGCGTCCTGTTCAGCATGACCGCCCATGACAGGGATTACACGGTGGCTGACATGCGGGTGCTGGCCGATGGCGACCGCCCGGAACTGCCCAGCTTCGTTGGGCTGAAGAACGGCCAGGTGATCAAGCGCGGGGAAACGGTTTACTTCCTGGTCTATGACCCGCGTCAGGCATCGAACGGAGCCATGGACCCCGGCACGGAAATCGAATGGTTCTTCCGCATTGCCGAGAAACCTGAGCATAGCTTCCGTTATCGCCAGCGTTATCAGCTGTATTGATACGGCAGTGCTGCCCCTGGCCCTGAAGTGAGGGCCAGAGGGGACACGCAAAAAAAGGCCGGTGTGAATCGCTTCACACCGGCCTTTTTCAATGCAGGCCGAGGGGGCGTTCAGAAGGGCGGGGGGCTATCGCTGCCCTGGCGCTGCCCGGCGGTGGGCCGGGAGGGGGCGGCAAAGCCCGCCAGTCTTCAGAATGCCGAGCAGTGCCCGCCAGTGGGCGCCTGGCCAGAGCCCAGCGCCAGGATGGCGGGTTCCTTGCGCAGGTTGATGGGGGCGGAGGCTGACCAGTCCCAGGCCAGGAAGACTGCCAGGACGATCCAGAAAAGCGTGATGGAAAGTTTGCGCTGCATGATGAACCGTCCTTAAAAACCGTAGCGGCGGCGCAGACGCACGCCCAGAATGGAACCGCCGAATGCCAGCACGATCCAGATCCAGCCATGCACGCTGCCCGTACTGATGCCGCTGACCATGGCGCCAACGTTGCAGCCGAACGCCAGGCGTGAGCTGTAGCCCAGCAGGAAGCCGGCGATCAGGCCGATCAGCCATTGCTTGCCGGTCAGGGCTTTGCCCGCGCCAGGCTTGCCGGCGGAGATCCACAGCGCGCCGGCCAGGATACCCAGATTGGTGATGGTGGTGACATCCAGCAGCACGTTTTGCGACAGCGTCTGGAAATTGCCTGGCTGGCCCCAGAACGGGTTGGCGGACGGGTCGAACAGGCCCAGCGAAGTGAAAATCTTCGCGCCCCACAGGCCGAAACCATAGACCACACCCCAGGGCTGGCCCGCAATGATCAGGTTCAGGACAGCCAGCAGCGCCAGGCCGATACCGGCAATGACCAGCTTGCGGTCCAGCCAGCGCGACGCACGTTCGCCCCGTTTGCCCCAGGTAAACGCCAGCGCGCCGACCAGCAGCAGACCGATGAAGGTCAACAGCAAGGCTTTGCCCGGACCGTAGGTGCTGACCAGGCCGATAGGCTGGACGGCGCCGAGCGACACCCATTCTTCCAGTTGCGCCGACCCCAGGAAACTGCCCAGCGTGAACAAGGGCAGAATGCCCATATTCAACGGCACGCCCATGCCCGCCTTATACAGGGTGCCGGAGCCGCAGCCGTCAGCAATCTGCATGCAGGCGCCGAACACAAAGGCGCCGATCAGCAAACTGAAGCTGGGCGGCCCCAGGGCAGCCATCAGATCCGTCGGGAAGGCGGCCAGCAAGGGGATGGAAATAGCAGCGGCGACGGCCAGCAGAATCAGCTGCGCGAAGACGCCGGTCGCATCGCGGTTTTCGATCAGCTTGCGCCAGCCGGTCGTAAAGCCGAAGCGGGCGCCGGCCAGAATGCCGCCCATGCCCAGCCCCACCACGAAGAGCAGGGATTGGCGCAGCGAGACAAACCAGGCCAGTGCCGCGAAGGCAAGGGCGATGGCCAGGGAGAGAGGAAGGCGTGACATAGAAAAAATCGCGAAAAGGGCGGAAGGGCCGCAGCCTGCCGCCCGCCGGCGCAAGGGGGCTGGCGGGCGGCGGTGCCATGATTAGTTGAACAGGCTCTTGATTTTGTTGCTGATCTGGCTGCCGCGGCCGGGCTCATTGTCCATCGGCAGCGGCGCAGCCGCATTGGTCCAGTCGGCCAGCGATTCCGGGTACATGCGGACATTGGGCAGGCCGGCCAGTTCGGAGAGCGCAAACCAGTCCGTTGCGGCCCAATGCCCGGTATTGCAGAAGGCGATGGTGTCATCGACCATTTCCGGGAACTGGCGCGCGGCAATTTCACGGGCCTGTTCTTGGCTGACAACGCGTGTCGTGCCCGGCTCGAACCAGAGGCTGTGTTCCACATTGACCGCGCCGTGGATCGTGCCTGGCGTTGCCGCGGTAGGCGCCTTGACCTGGCCCAGGAAGAAATTCTTGGGCCGGGCATCGACCAGGCGGGCATCGGGGTTGCCTATCTGTGCCTGGACGTCGCTTTGTGTGGCCAGAATGGCGGTATTGAGCACAGGTTCGTAATGGCTGGGCGTGACGCTGGCTGCGGCTTGCTCCAGCGGCAGCGCGGCTTCCTGCCAGGCCTGCATGCCGCCATTGAGGACGGACAGGTTTTCCAGGCCGAGATACTTCAGGGTCCAGTACACCCGCGCAGCGGCGCCGAAATCAGTGGTATCGGCGCCGCTGGAGACGACGACGGCATGGCTGCCGCGGTCCAGCCCCAGTTGTTGCACCTGTTCAGCCAGGCGCGTTAGCGGCGGCAATTGGCCAGGGCTGTGGGCCGGGCCGCGCCAGCTGCCATAAGGCGCGGAGAGGGCGCCGGGAATATGTCCCTGGCCGTAGTCCGCTGGCGGGCGGATGTCGATGACGCGAATGTCGGGCGCGGCCAGCAGCGTGTCCAGCGCGGCCGGGTCCAGCACGGGCTGGCTGGCGGCGCTCAGGCTGGCAGTCGCCAGCAGAAGGGCGGCGCCGCTTTTCAAGGCAGTAGTGATGAGGGCGTGTTTCATGGAATGGTCCGAATAAGCCTCGTCAGTTTATATGTGGATGAATCATGGTATGCCGCCTTCTTTATTCCTTTTTGTGATAAGAAAATCAGGCAGGGGAATAAGCGCGCCCTGGCGGGCCGGCAGCCCGGCGCCGTCGGGCCGGATTTTTCCCGCCCGCGTGAAGATGTGGCGGGAATGCAGCAATTCCCATGCCTGGAGCACAGGCTTTTTTTGGCATTGAGCGGTGAGGGGATACAGTGGCGGACTGAAAATCGGATGCTGGACGTGGCAGAGGCAGGGAATAAATGAAGGCGGATAGTTGGGCAAGACTGTTGCTTCTGGCAGCGGTATGGGGAGGCAGCTTCATGTTCCTGCGCATTAGCACGCCGGTCATGGGGGTGATGCCGACGGTGTTCGGGCGTGTCTTTATCGCGGCGGCGG
>NZ_JBQEKA010000056.1:0-19849 GCF_052103615.1 Kerstersia sp.
CAGATCCCCGGGCGCACCCAGTGCTGCTGCCCATCCGGGCGCGTCGCCAGCGCAGGATACCGCAAAGCGGCGGCAGAATTACAGACACTGAGCGGGCCATCGTAACCACCCGCTACTTGATCGAACACCTGCATCTGCGCCGCCACGCCCGCCGGGCCATCCGCCTGGGCGAAGTGCGTCATGCGCCCGACCGTTCCCAGCTTGCCCTGATGCCGCAGCGCCTGCGCCCGCTGCCAGGCGGCCTCATATTGCGCGGGCGTGAAACCCAGCCGGTTCATGCCGGAATTCAATTTGATGAAGACATCCAGCGGCGCCGCCAGCGGCGTTTGCTCCAGCATGGCCAGCTGCTCGGTATTGTGCACCGCGGCGCGAATGCCGTGCTGCGCCATCACCGCGAGGTCGGCTGGCTCGAAGAACCCTTCCAGCAACAGCAAGGGGCCTTGCCAGCCCGCCGCCCGGCAGCGCAAGGCTTCCTCAAGATCCAGCATCGCCAGGCCATCGGCCTGAGCAAACCCCTGCACGGCACGCTCAATGCCGTGGCCATAGGCATTGGCCTTGATGACCGCCCAGACAGCCGGCTCACGGCCGCCGGTGGCCGCAACCGACTGCCGCAGCACCTGGCGGACGGCGCCCAGGTTATGGGCCATGGCAGGAAGGGAAATTTTCGCGAAAATAGGGCGAGGCATGATGGTGGCTGGACAAGTTGCGCGGCAACCGGCACGGCCGCCGGTTCCTCAGCGTACTAGTCTAACGCTGCCCCGCGCAGGAAGAAACCGCCAGCGCCCAAAAACGCCGCGCCCCGGCAAGACCTCAATCATGGCCACACCCGGGGCCTCACGCAGAAAGGCATCCCGGGCGTCGCAAAACCTGCCATGAAGCCTCATGGCAGGGCCTCATGGCAGGGCCTCACTGCCAGAGCTCCACTGCTAGGGCTTCACTGCGGACACTGAGACCTGCCTCAACGCTTACGCCTTGAGAATATCCGCATGGTGAGCAATATGGCCGCCGATAAAGCTGGAGATGAAATAATAGCCATGGTCGTAGCCCGCCCGCCGGTTCAGCACCAGCGGCTGCCCCGCCGCCGCGCAGGCCTGCTCGAACAGATGCGGGTGCAGTTGCTCCTGCAGAAAGCCGTCGTCCAGCCCCTGGTCGATCAAAATCCCTTCCGGAAACACGCTGCGGCCAGCTGCCTGCATCAAGGCCGTGGCGTCGTAATTCGCCCAGGCCGCACGGTCTTCGCCCAGATATCCGCCCAGCGCCTTATGGCCCCAGGGGCATTGCGATGGCGCGGCAATCGGCGCAAACGCCGACACCGAACGGAAGACCTGCGGATTACGCAACGCCAGCACCAAGGCGCCATGCCCCCCCATGGAATGCCCGAAAATACCAGTGCGTGAGGGATCGCCGTTGAACTCGCGCTGCACCAGCGGCACCAATTCCTTCACGATATAGCTGTCCATGCGGTAATGCTCGCGCCAGGGCGCTTGCGTCGCATCCAGGTAAAACCCCGCGCCCGTTCCAAAATCCCAGCTCTCGTCTTCCCCGGCCGTGCCCGCCCCGCGCGGGCTGGTATCCGGCGTGACCAGAATCAGCCCGGCCTGCGCCGCCAGGCGCTGCGCCCCCGCCTTGATCATGAACGTCTCTTCCGTGCAGGTCAGGCCCGCCAGAAAAAACAGCACGGGCAGGCTTGCCGCCTGCTGCCCAGCCTGCGGCGGCAGGTAAACCGAAAAACGCATGGGCAGCCCGATCTCCGCCGAGGCGTGGCGATAATAGCGTTGGCTGCCCTCAAAGGCGCGATGCTGCGATAGCAGTTCCAGCTCAGACATGACTTCCTCCGGTATTCATCTTCGGCGGGATAGTACCGCAGATGCCCGGCGCTCCCGATCCTGGCGGCCAGCCGCAGCCGCCCTGCGCCAAACACCAGCCCAACCATTCGCACCAGCCAAACCATTCCCCAGCCGAACCATTACAATAGTGCGCTGCCGCGCCTTCCCTCATTTCTGTATTTGCCCATGGCTGTCGGACACTACGAAAATTTCCCCGTCGCTTCCTTGCTGCTGCCGCGCCATTTGCGCCCGGCTGTGCAGGCCATTTACCGCTACGCGCGCAGCGCCGACGATATTGCCGATGAAGGCACGGCCCTGCCCGCCGAACGGCTGGCCGCGTTGCAGGACTATGCCCAAGCCCTGCACGCCTGTGAGCAGGGGCAGGAGCAGCAGCTTCCCCCTGCCCTGGCCCCGGTATTCGTTCCGCTGGCCCAGGCCATGCGCGAGCATGCCCTGCCCTGGCAAGCCTGCCATGACCTGCTGTCCGCGTTCATGCAGGATGTCGGCACCCATCGTTACGCGGCGGCGGCCGGGCTGCTGGATTACTGTCAACGCTCGGCCAATCCGGTCGGCCGGCTGATGCTGGGCCTCTACCGCCATACTGGCGATAGCCGCAGCCTGGAACAGGCTGATGCCATTTGCACCGGACTGCAACTCACCAATTTCTGCCAGGACGTGGCCATCGACTGGCAGCGCGGCCGGCTCTATATTCCCCTGGAAGAATTATCCGCCCATGGCCTGCCCGCCACCCATCTGCCTGACTGCCGCGCCCTGCCGGCCTGGCAGGCGCTGATGGCGGCGCAGACCGCCAGGGCGCGCCGCCTGCTGCTGAGCGGCGCGCCGCTACCGCGCCGCCTGGGCGGCCGCATCGGCTGGGAACTGCGGCTGGTGATTCAGGGCGGACTCCGTATACTTGAACGAGTGGATGCCGTGCGCGGCAATGTTTTCGACCATCGTCCCGTTCTGGGCGCCCGTGACTGGATGCTCATGTTCTGGCGTACTCTTGCATCATGACACCCGACGAATATTGCCAGGACAAAGCCGCACGCAGCGGCTCCAGTTTCTACTACGCCTTCCTGTTCCTGCCGCCGGAACGGCGCCGCGCCATCATCGCGCTTTACGCGCTGTGCCGCGAGCTCGATGATGTCGTTGACGAAGTCAGCGACCCCAGCCTGGCCAGAGTCAAGCTGGGATGGTGGCGCACCCAGGTGGCCGCCATGTATCAGGGCCAGCCTGAGCACCCTGTCACACGGGCGCTGCAACCGCACCTGCAAGCCTATGGCATAGATCAGGCGCGCCTGGAAGCCGTCATCGACGGCATGGAAATGGATCTGGACCAGAACCGCTACCTGGACTGGCCCGGGCTGCGCAAATACTGTTGGCACGCGGCCGGCGTCGTGGGCGAGCTGTCAGCCGGCATCTTCGGCTACAACGACCCGGCCACGCTGGTCTATGCAGAAAAACTGGGGCTGGCCTTCCAGCTCACCAATATCCTGCGGGATGTCGGCGACGACGCCAGGCGCGGCCGCATTTATCTGCCCGTGAATGACCTGCAACAGCATGGCGTGCGCGCTGCGGATATCCTCAACGGCAATGAAACCGAGGAATTCCGCCAGCTAATGCGTTTCGAAGCAGACCGCGCGCGCCAGCTTTACCGCGAAGCCGTACAGGCTCTGCCGGAAGCCGACCGGCGGGCGCAACGCCCCGGCCTGCTGATGGCGGCCATTTACTACGCGCTGCTGGAAGAACTGGAACGTGACAACTGGCAAGTCCTGCATCAGCGGATTTCGCTCACTCCCCTGCGCAAACTCTGGCTGGCCTGGAGTACCTGGGTGAACGGCGGCAAACGGCTGATCCAGCGGCTGGGTAAACCGGCAGCATGAAGGTTGCCGTCGTCGGCGGCGGCTGGGCCGGCCTGGCGGCAGCCATTGCCTTGCGCGACGCGGGCCTGAGCCGCGTGACCGTGTTTGAGGCGGCCCCCCGGCCCGGCGGCCGCGCCCGGCGCATCGAACACGCCGATTTTCCTGAAGGGCTGGATAACGGCCAACATATTCTGCTTGGCGCTTACCAGGACAGCCAGGCGCTGATTGCACGCCTGCAGGCCGCTGACACTGGCCCCCGCCAGCACCCCCGCCTGCGCCGCTCTCCCCTGCACCTGGAAAGCCTGGACGGCCATTTCAAACTGCGCGCGCCCGCCCGCTGCCCCGCCCCTTTGCACATGCTGCTGGCACTGGCCAGCGCCCGAGGCTTGAACCTGGCCTCACGCTGGCAGGCTATCCGGCTGATGCTGACCTTGCAGCGCTGGCGCTGGCAAGTGCCGGCAGACTGGAGCGTTGCGCAGTTGCTCACGCGTTTTCAGCAAGGGGCCGCCTTGCGCCAGCGGCTCTGGCACCCCTTGTGCCTGGCCGCCATGAACACCCCGGCGCCTCGCGCCAGCGCCGCGCTCTTTGCCGCGGTGCTGCGCGACGGCATGGCCGGCTCCAGGCAGGCCAGCGACCTGCTGCTGCCCGCCTGCGACCTCGGCGCGCTCTGGCCGGATGCGGCAGTACAGCGGATAGATTGGCGCCCTGGCGTGACCATACGCGCGCTGCAAGCCACAGATTCCGGCTGGCGGCTGGGCCCGGACAGTCTCCTAGCCGATACGCCAGCGCAGGCGGATGCCGAGACCTATGACGCCGTCATCCTGGCCGTGCCGCCGCCGCAAGCGGCGCGCCTGCTGCGCGGACTGCCCGGCACCCCTGGCGCAGATCCTCTTCTGCACGCGCTGGACAGCTTCGAATTCGAGGCCATCGCCACGCTGAACCTGAAGCTGGCAAGCGCCTGGCGCCTGCCTGCCCCCATGATGCAGCTCGACGACGAGGATGGCCGCCTGCCGGGGCACTGGATCTTCGACCGCGCCTGGCTCACCGGACGCGTCGATAGCGGTGAAATCAGTATTGTCGGCAGCGTCGCCGGCCCGTTTCTGGAAGCGGGCCGGGATGCCCTGGCCCAGCGCCTGGATCAGCAATGGCGCGCGCAATGGGCGCGGCGCATTGCCGCCCATGACGGTACAGCCCATCGCGTGGCAGACCAGGCCGCGAAGGACACGGCGGCCCGCCTTGCCGCGCCGCCCCCGAGCTGCGCCCAGGCCCTGATCGTGGAAAAACGCGCTACCTTTGCCGCCCGCCCCGGCCTGCTGCGTCCCGCAGTCACCAGCCCTTGGCCGCGCCTGTACCTGGCGGGAGACTGGACAGACACCGGCTACCCCGGTGTTCTGGAGGGCGCGGTACGCAGCGGCCAGGAAGCCGCCCGGCGTCTGTTCAGCAGCCGCTGACACCGCTCCGGGCAAAAAAACACCCCCTGGCGCAGCAAGCGCGAGGGGGTGTTCTGTCAGCAATACAGCGCCAGCAATGAGGCGCCTGCAATGAAGTGCCAGCAATAAGGTGCCAGCGCTAGCTGCCCTTACAGCTGGGCGCGGGCCATCAGATACTGGCGCACGGCCTGGGCATCATTTTCCAGCACATCCACACGCTGCGGACGGTTTTCCAGATCCGCCAAAGCGGGCGGCAAAGCGGCGCGGCGGCCCAGGGCTTCCTCCAGCGTTTCCGAGAACTTGGCCGGCAGCGCCGTTTCCAGCACCAGCATAGGCACGCCAGGCTCCACGAACTGGCGCCCCACATGCAGGCCATCCGCCGTATGCGGATCTATCATCAGGCCATCGGCGGTAAAGACGCTGCGGATGGTCGCCAGACGATCGCCATGCGAGCTGGCGCCCGCCACAAAGCCGTACTCCGCTTCGAAGCGCGGCAATTCCGCGGACAGATCGAACTGGCCGGTCTCGGCCAGTTCGCGCCACAGTTCCGCCACGCGCGCGCCGTCGCGGCCCACCAGATCAAAGATGAAGCGCTCGAAGTTCGACGCCCGCGAGATATCCATGGACGGGCTAGACGTCTTGTAGGTATGCACTGCGTCACGCGGCCGGTAGATACCCGTCTGGAAGAATTCTTCCAGCACGTTGTTCTCATTGGTGGCGACCACCAGGCGGCGCACGGGCAGGCCCATGCTGCGGGCAATATGGCCGGACAGCACGTTGCCGAAATTGCCCGACGGCACGGCGAAGGACACCTGCTGGCCCGGGCCGGTCGTGGCCTTGAGCCAGCCGTGGAAGTAATACACGACCTGGGCGGCGATACGCGCCCAGTTGATCGAGTTCACGGCGCCCAGGCGGTACTTGGCCTTGAAGTCCAGGTCGCCAGCCAGCGCCTTGACAATATCCTGGCAATCATCGAACACGCCCTTGAGGGCGACGTTATGAATATTGGCATCTTGCAGCGAGAACATCTGCGCGCGCTGGAAAGCGCTCATGCGGCCATGCGGCGACAGCATGAAGACCTGCACGCCGCGCTTGCCGCGCAGCGCGTATTCCGCGGCCGATCCAGTGTCGCCAGAGGTGGCGCCCAGGATATTGAGCGTGGTGCCGCGCTGGGTCAGCACATATTCGAACACCTGGCCCAGAAACTGCATGGCCATGTCCTTGAAGGCCAGCGTCGGCCCTTCGGACAAGCCCAGCAGGGAAATGCCCTCGCTCAGCGGGCGCAGCGGCACGACCTCATCGTCGGCGAACACGCCAGGCGCATAAGCGGCATGCACCAGGCGTTCCAGGTCCGCCGCCGGAATGTCATCGGCAAACAGGCTCAACACCTTGACGGCCAGTGCCGGGTAGGACAGGCCGCGCCAGGATTCCAGCGTCTCTGCGTCCAGGCGCGGCAACTGCTCGGGAATGGCCAGGCCGCCGTCCGGCGCCAGACCTTCAAGCAGGATGTCGGAAAAGCTTTGCGGCGCCATGCCGCCACGAGTAGAGATATATTTCATTTCAGGTTTTCCAGGCGCAGTCGGGTCACGCGGGAATGCACGAAAGGCAGTTGCTCGATGCTGGCGATGGCCTCATCCACATGACGCTCAACCGCCTCATGCGTCAGGAAGATAATCGTCGCGCCATCTTCGGCCGGCTCCTGAATCATGGAACCGATGGAAATGCCGGCGCGCGACAGAATGCCCGCGATATCAGCCAGCACGCCCGGCTGGTCCTGCACCTTGAGGCGCAGGTAATAAGCCGTGTGGACTTCGCTGATCGGCAGAATGGGCAAATCGGACAAGGCGTCAGGCTGGAACGCCAGATGCGGCACGCGGTTGTGCGGATCCGCGGTATGCAGGCGCGTCACATCGACCAGATCCGCAATCACCGCCGAAGCCGTCGGCTCCGCGCCTGCGCCCTGGCCGTAGTACAGCGTGGCGCCGACCGCATCGCCCCACACCAGCACGGCATTCATGGCGCCTTCGACATTGGCCAGCAGACGTTGCGCCGGCACCAGCGCCGGGTGCACGCGCAGCTCGATACCGTCAGCGCGGCGGCGCGTCACGCCCAACAGCTTGATGCGGTAGCCCAGCCGTTCGGCATGCACAATGTCTTCCTGCTCCAGCTGACTGATGCCTTCGATGTGGGCCTTATCGAACTGCACCGGCACGCCGAAGGCCAGCGACGCCAGCAAGGTCAGCTTGTGCGCGGCATCCACGCCCTCAACGTCGAAGGTGGGATCGGCTTCGGCATAGCCCAGGCGCTGCGCCTCGGCCAGCACAGCGGCAAAGGGCAGACCTTTGCTGCGCATTTCCGACAAAATGAAATTGGTCGTGCCGTTGATGATCCCTGCCAGCCAGCCGATGCGATTGGCCGTCAGGCCTTCGCGTATGGCCTTGATGATGGGAATGCCGCCAGCCACGGCAGCCTCGAAGGTCACCATCACGCCACGCTTGGAGGCGGCCGCGAAAATTTCGTTGCCATGCACCGCCAGCAAAGCCTTGTTGGCCGTGACGACATGCTTGCCCTGGGCAATGGCTTCCAGCACCAGTTCGCGCGTCAGCGTGGAGCCACCGATCAGCTCGACCACGATGTCAATGGCGGGATCCCGCACCACGGCGTATGGATCGGCCGTGACGGTCACATCGTCATCGACCCGGGCGCGCGCCTTGGCGACATCGCGCACGGCAATCGCTGCCACCTCAATGCGGCGCCCTGCGCGGCGCGAGATTTCCTCGCCATTGCGGCGCAGAACATCCCAGACGCCGCCGCCCACCACTCCCAGGCCCAGCAGGCCGACTTTTATTGGTTTCATCTCAACAGACCATCCTTGCGAAACATTTCCTTGATACCGCGTACGGCCTGGCGGATACGCTGCTCGCTTCCAGGATGCGCACTGACATCAAAACCTCGGGCACTGCCAGCCCCCGCCTCTTCCTGCTCTGCCGGCGCCCTTTGCGGGCTGCCGCGCCAGTCTTTCCCGCGTCGTCATGCGATCGCCCGCTGTTTCCCGCACAAGGCAGGCCGGTCGCAGGGGCATTTTCCGGGATCGGCCGGGAAGAATGCATGGAAACGGAAGTTAGCGGCAAAATCGGGAAGAAAACCGGATGGCGGATTTTACGACGCCGCGCATGCCGAATCCATTAATCTAGCGCATGGACGCCTGCGCGGCAAATGAACCGGCCACGCCGCCGTCCGCCGGCGCACAATCCCCAGCCACACTGTCGCGGCCCGGCATCATAGTCTGATACAGACCGGCCTCCAACATCCTTTTGCCTCATGCTAGGCTTGCTGCCATGGACAAACTACCGCACCGCCGTCAACTGCTCACCCAAGCCGCTGCGCTGGGCCTGGTTTCCCTGTTGCCCGCCAGTGTTTTTGCCGCAGCGTCCAGCACCGGCACCCAGCCCGCGGGCAAACCGCAGCTGCGCCCCGGTGATTTCTACTGGCATCCGGAAATTGCCCCGGCCGGCCCGCTGATCGTGCTGGTCAGCCTGGACGAGCAACGACTTTATGTCTATCGCAATGGCATCGCCATTGCCGCCTCGACCATCAGTTCCGGCAAGGAAGGACATGAAACGCCCACCGGCGTGTTCACCATCCTGCAGAAATCCAAGGATCACCGCTCCAACCTGTATAACAACGCGCCCATGCCCTACATGCAGCGCCTGACCTGGGACGGCATCGCCCTGCACGGCGGCTCGCTGCCCGGCTATCCGGCGTCGCACGGCTGCGTGCGCCTGCCGCATAAATTCGCGCAGAAACTGTTTTCGGAAACGCGGCGCGGCGATACTGTCGTCGTCAGCAATGCCAAGATGAATCCAGCAGCGGTCGCCTTTCCCGCCTTGCTGGCGCCCGTCGCCAGTGATCCGGCGCAGCTGCCCGCGGCGCTGGTCGCCAGTTTTGAAAGCGGCGAATTCTGGGACCCCAGCCTGGCGCCGGAAAACGGCCCGGTCAGCATTCTGGCCAGCCTGGCGGAACAGCGGGTCTATGTCTTGCGCGATGGTATCGTCATCGGCGCCGCGCCCCTGGTTGCCTCACCGGAAGCCCGTTTTGACGGCACTTTGCTGCTGGTCATGGGCGAGGAAATCCTGAACGAACCCAGCCCGCTGGACCCGCAGCGCCAGCGGCATCACTGGACCAGCTACGCGCTGCTGGGCAATCCGCCAGAACTCAATACCCTGGAAGACGGCATCAAGGCGCCGCCGGAATTCATGCAGCAGCTTTACGATGTTCTGAAACCCGGCACAACCATTCTGGTCACCAGCCTGCCTGCCGTCCGGCCGGAACCCCTGGCCCCCGGCGCCGCCCCGCCTGCGCGCATCCTGGAATCGGACTACTGAAGCCAGGGGACTGCTGAAGCCAGGCGCAGCCAGACAGGCCGGCGGCGCGCGCCTGACCCGCCACTGCCTGCGTCAAGCCCGTGCTCAAGCCAGCCAGCGCACCCGGCCGCCCACCAGCGCCGATTGGCTCAGCCACTGGCGGTCAGGGTAGAAACTGAACAGAAAGGCATGATCGGCCAGCGTGTTGATCAAGGGCCGCGTCACCTCGCTGCGCACGGCCGGGCAGCCCCAGCTGCGGCCCAGGCGGCCCTGGGCGCGGATGATATCCTGGCTGACATAGGGCGCGCCATGAATCACGATGGCACGCGCAAAGGCCTGGTCATTGAAGCCTGGCTCCAACCCATGCAGCCGCAACGAATAACCGTTTTTGCCGGTATAGGTTGCCCCGGCCTGAAATGCGCCCAGGCTGGACATATGGCTTTCATGGACATTGGAAAAGTGCTCGGCCATGTTGTCGCCCGTCTTGCGGCCATGGGCCACCCACTCCTCGAACAACAGCGCCTTGCTTTCCAGATCAAAAATCCAAAGCCGCTTCTGCGTCGATGGCAGGCTGAAATCTATGACCGCCAATGAACGCGGCGCAGTCTGCAACAAGGATTCGCGGCGCGCATTTTCCAGCGCCTGCACCGCCAGCACCAGCGCCTGGCTGGACAGGCCGGGCGCCTGCGCCGAAAGCGCGGCGGCCATCAGGCGGGCATCCGCGCTGGCGCTGACCCCTGCCAAACGCGACAAGGCCTCGTCATCCCTGCGCCGTGCCGCCCAGGCGGGCAGGGCCAGCGCCCCCAACATGCCGGCCATGCCGCGCAACGCGGCCCGGCGGCTCTTACCGTCGAAAATAGGCTGATTCATCGGAACCTGCGCCAATCAAAAACAAAAAGACAGCGGCAGCCCGCCATGCGACCATCCGGCAGGCGCGCGCACCCTCGTATGAACAGGCCCAGCAAGGCCCGGGATCAACAGCCGCTCATCGGCCGCGCCAGCGGCAGACGCTTGATAGCTTGCTTCATCAGAAACAACTGAACGACCGATCTCTCCAGCCGAGTGTACTGCAAGCGCCCGGCGATAAATCCCCTACTGCCATCAGGGATGCCTGGCTGCCGCAATTTTTACATTTACCGCTAGAGGGCCCGCTGCGCAGAAGCAGCGGGCCAGCGGCGTCAGCTGGCCTGGCTCACCAGCAGCGCCACACCCGCCACAATCAGCACGATGCCTGCCATTTCACGCCGGCTGGGCGTTTGCGCGAAGAAGCTGCGCGAAATCATCTGCGCGAACAACACTTCGATCAGCCCCAAGGTCCGCACATTCGCCGCGCTGGTCAAGGCAAAGGCCAGAAACCAGCACTGCGACGCCGAGGCCCCCAGAAATCCGCCAGGGATGGACGGCAACCATGCCCGGGCGCAGGCGACCAGCAGCTTGCGGTCAAACAGCAGCATCCAGGCCATGAGCAGCAGCACCTGCACACCGAGCGACCAGACCAGCGCCCAGGTGGAATCCAGGACAAACGACCCCGAACCGATCTGCAGAATGGCGCCGCGGAAGAAAATGACGGAAATGGCAAACATGGATCCTGAAAACAGGCCCAGGAAGATGGGCCGCAAGGAGCCGCCGCCCGCCATGGCGCCCACCGAGATCCGCGACATCAGGATCACGCCCACCGACGCCAGCAGGATCGCCCCCATGCCCAGCCAGCTCATCGGATCCCCCAGGACAGCCATGCCGAACAAGGCCACCTGAATGGGCTCCGTCTTGATCCAGGCGGTCACGGTCACAAAAGCCCGCTCTTTCATGGCGGCCAGCATAAAGGCCGTCGCGGCAATCTGCGTGAGGGCGCCAGCCAGGATGTAGCCAAGGAATGCCAGATTCACGTCCGGCGCCGGGCGCCCCTCCCAGGCCAACACAACCGCCAGAAACAAGAGCGCAAACGGAAAGCCGAAGAGAAAACGCACCTGCGTGGCCCCTAGCGTGCCCAGGGTGCCGGTCAGGCTGCGCTGGGCAGCGTTACGCCCCGCCTGAAAGGCAGCGGCAGCAATCGTGGCGGGGATCCAGAGCCAGGCAAATTCCATAGATAGGTATCGCAAAGAAAGAAGTCTCGGAAGGGATCATACGCCCGCCCATCCCCCCTCCCGGCCCCAAATGACACAATGTGTCCATGCTCGTTTCCTGCTGCGGCGCCGTGCTTGCCGCGTTCGGACCGGCTGGCTTGTGGCGACTCGTCACACACCCGCGCATTGAGGCTCGAACCCGAAGGCGCGTTTGCGCTATTATCGGTACAAGAATGACACCGGGCGCTGTACCGCCTGGCCACCTGCCGGTTGCCCGGCCTGGCGGCGCCCTCTACGGAGTCCTTGCTTGAAACTGCATTCCGATCCCGCTACTTCCCTCAACACAGTCACCGCCTATGGCGACGACTATATCGAAATCAACCAGGTTCGCTATACCCACGCGGTCGTGTTCGGCCCAGAGGGTGAAATCGTCCAATGGCCGGTCTCCCGCCCGGAAGACATTGCGGCCCCGCATCTGCGCCAGGCCGCGCGGCTGGCAGACCCGGCAGCCGACCCCCTCGCCTTCCTCGACGAACCGGAGCAGGACGCCGTGCCGCGGCGCTCACCGGATTCCCCTGAAGTCCTATTGATCGGCACCGGCATGCGCCAGCGCCTGCTCTCGCATGCGCTGCTATGGCCGCTGCTGCGCGCCGGCGTCGGCGTCGAAGTCATGGGGACGCAGGCAGCCGCACGCACCTACAACATTTTGATGGCAGAAGGCCGGCGTGTCGTCGTTGCGCTGCTTCCTACCGGAGACCTGCAAGCATGAGTGAAATCCAGATTGGGCATCTCGTCCCGCCCTTCACCGCGGAAAGCACCATCGGCCCCATCAGTCTGGCCGAGTGCGCCGGCCGGGCGGTCGTCCTGTATTTCTACCCCAAGGACAATACCCCCGGCTGTACCACGGAAAGCTGCGATTTCCGTGACGGCTATGCGGCGTTTCTCAAAGCCGGCTGCCTGGTCTTCGGTGTCTCGCGCGATAGCCTGCGTTCCCATGAGAACTTCGCCGGCAAACATGAACTGCCCTTCCCGCTGATTTCCGATCCGGACGAAACCTTGTGCCAGCTGTTCGGCGTCATCAAGATGAAGAACATGTATGGCCGCCAGGTACGCGGCATCGAACGCAGCACCTTCCTGATAGACGCAACCGGCAAGCTTGTGCAAGCCTGGCGCGGCGTGAAGGTTCCCGGGCATATCAATGAAGTCCTACAGGCAGCGCAAAGCACAGGCTGAAGCGCTGCGCCGTTCGCTCTCCCGGCCTTGTGCCGGGACCCACTGACCGTTTCCCAGCGCGCCTTTTCCGGAGCCAACTGTTCATGCCTCTTCCCAAGCTGCCAGTCCGTCCCGCCACGATTCTCGATGCCCCAGCCAAAGCACCGACCCATAGGCCCGCGCCCCGCAAGGTAGAGCCTATCGCCGCGATAGCGCCGCCTGCTCCCGTGGCCGAGACACAGGAAACCGACGTCACCCCGCTGGCGGCCCAGGCCCAGACCCAGGCCGCAGCGCCTGCAGCTCAGGCTGCCGCGGCAGCTGCTGCCAGCCGCCATCCGGCCGCCGCGCCCAAGACGGCCTCCGGCGAGGCCCGCCCCGCAGCGCCTCAGACCGCTACCAAGGCGGCGCCCCAAAAAACCGCCGCTAAAACCAGCACTGGCACCAGCACCGACACCGGGGCGAATACCCGCGCCAGCACCGACGCAAGGGCCAGAACAAGCGCTGCCCCCGCACCGCAACCGGCTGCGCAGCCTGCAGCCGCAACAGCCGCCAAGGACAAGGTCAGCCCGCCTGCAGCGCCTGCTGTGACGGCAGCAGCCGCCCCCCGCTCGCGCCGCCGCGGCCGCCACGTTGCCGACGAGCCGCGCAAACTGTTCGTTCTGGACACCAACGTGCTGCTGCACGACCCCAGCAGTCTGTTCCGCTTCCAGGAACATGACGTCTATCTGCCCATGATGACGCTGGAGGAACTGGACCACCACAAAAAGGGCATGTCGGAAGTCGCCCGCAACGCCCGCCAGGTCAGCCGCTCACTGGACGGCCTGATGGATGTGACGCCCGACATCACTCAGGGCATGGCCCTTAGCGCGCTGGGCAACAAGGATGCCAGCGGCATGCTGCTGATCCAGACCACCTCCATGGAAGGCGCCCTGCCCCCGTCGCTGCCCGCGGCCAAGGCCGACAACCAGATCCTCGGCGTCCTCAAGGCCCTGCAGGACAGCCGCCCGGAACAGCCTGTCGTGCTCGTGTCCAAGGATGTCAATATGCGCCTGAAGGCGCGCGCGCTGGGGCTGTACGCGGAAGACTATTTCAATGACCAGGTACTGGAAGATTCCGACCTGCTCTATACGGGCCTGCTGCAACTGCCCGAGAACTTCTGGAACAAGCACGGCAAGGACATCGAATCCTGGCAGCAGGCGGGCACCACCTATTACCGCGTTCATGGCCCGCTGTGCAGCCAGTTCACCGTCAACCAGTTCGTCTTCCTGGATGGCGCCCTGCCGCTGCATGCCCGCGTCAAGGAAGTCAGCGGCAAGACAGCCGTGCTGGCGACGCTGCGCGACCACTCCCATGGCAAGAACAATGTCTGGGGCATTACCGCGCGCAACCGCGAACAGAACTTCGCGCTGAACCTGCTGATGGACCCGGATTGCGACTTCGTATCGCTGCTGGGCCAGGCAGGGACGGGCAAGACGCTGCTAGCCCTGGCGGCGGGCCTGGCCCAGGTGCTGGAAACCAAGCGCTATACCGAGATCATCATGACGCGCATCACCGTGCCTGTCGGCGATGACATCGGCTTCCTGCCTGGCACCGAAGAAGAAAAAATGCAGCCCTGGATGGGGGCGCTGGACGACAACCTGGAAGTGCTGCATTCGACCAGCGGCACCAACGGTGGCGACTGGAATCAGAACGCCACGCTGGATCTGATCCGCTCCCACATCAAGGTCAAATCGCTGAACTTCATGCGCGGCCGCACCTTCCTCAACAAGTACCTCATCATCGACGAAGCGCAAAACCTGACGCCCAAGCAGATGAAAACCCTGGTTACCCGCGCCGGCCCCGGCACCAAGGTGGTGTGCCTGGGCAACATTGCCCAGATCGACACCCCATACCTGACCGAAGGCAGCTCCGGCCTGACCTATGTGGTGGATCGTTTCAAGGGCTGGCCGCATGCCGGGCACATCACCCTGCAACGCGGCGAACGCTCGCGCCTGGCGGATTACGCAGGCGACGTGCTCTAACTCACGCGTGCCCGGCGGCCCTGGCCGGCTGCTCCTGTCACCAGGGGCAGCCGGCCATTTTGCGTCTTATTGAGCAAAGTCAATTACAATCCTTTGAAATCATCGGGCAGTTTCCAGGCAAATATCAAACATTTGTTCGGCTCCCTGCCCGGGCTTGACGGTATGCCTGCTGCCGCCTTTCTCACGGAATTCACATCCATCCATGGCCAAACGAGTCCTCCTGCCATCTGAAGCCGTGCACTGTTCCAGTTGCATGCTGGGGCATGTCTGCCTGCCGATCGGCATGAATACCCATGAAGTCGCCAAGCTAGATGGCCTGATCAAAGAACGTCTGCGTATCGAAAAAGGCCAGCCGCTCTACACCCTGCACGAGCCGCTGACAGCCATATACAGCGTGCGTATCGGCACGCTCAAAACCCAGATCGAAAATGCCCAGGGGCAATTCCAGATCACGGGCTTTCATTTGCCTGGCGAAATTGTCGGCCTGGACGGCATGGTGGAAGGCCATCATGTTTCGACCGCCGTCGCGCTTGAAGATGCGGAAGTCTGTGTTATCCGCCTGGAAGACCTGGACAATCTGGCGCGCCACCTGCCCAGCCTGCAGCAACAGGTACTGCGCCTGATGAGCCGCGAAATCACCCGCTCGCACCAGATGCTCATGGCGCTGGGCTCCATGCGTGCCGAACAGCGCCTGGCCGCCTTCCTGCTCAATCTGTCCACGCGCCTGTCGGCGCTGGGCTATTCCTCGACCGAATTCGTCATGCGCATGAGCCGCGAGGAAATCGGCAATTATCTGGGCCTCACGCTTGAAACCGTCAGCCGGCTGTTTTCGCGTTTCGCGCGCGAAGAGCTGATACGCGTCAACCAGCGCCAGGTGCAGTTGCTCGACAAAGACAAGCTGCATAAGCTGATCGAAAAAGAAAAAGACGCGGCCTGAGCTTTTTCCGGCCCGCTTCACTGGCCTCATTCACTGGCACTATTCACTGGCGCCGCGACAAGCGCCAGGGCAAGAAAAAACAGGGCAGCGTTTCGCTGCCCTGTTTTTTTGCATGGCACCAGGCCGCCGAGCCTAGCGCTGCTCGTCCTTGCCCCCTGGCGGGAACGGAAAGGACGAAAACAGATTGCGCGCCTGATCCTGCATCTGGCCCTGCATCTGCACGAACAGATTCTTGCTCTGTTCGATGTAGTTATTCATCATGCTCTGCACCATGGGCGCCTGCACATTCATGAACTGGGCCCAGACTTCCGGGCCGAATTGCTTGCCATACAGCCCTTGCGACTGTTCGGCCATGCGCTCCTGGATCTCCATGAATGCCTGCAAGTTCTTTTCCAGGTACGAACCCATGATGCCCTGCATGGCATGGCCATAAAAGCGGATGATCTGCGACAGCACCGGCGCCGAAAACATCGGCATCCCGCCGCTTTCCTCTTCCAGAATGATCTGGAGCAGAATGCTGCGCGTCAGGTCTTCGCCAGTTTTGGCATCCACCACCTGAAAGAGCTCACTAGCAATGACCAATTGCTTGACGTCAGCCAGGGTGATGTAGGTGCTGGTTCGCGTGTCATACAGACGGCGATTGGGGTATTTCTTGATGAGGCGTTGCGCCGCCTCGGCTGGCTTGGCTTGAGTCATGGCAATCCCGATAAAACATCATTTGCAGCGGCGCCCGGAACAAGGGGCGCCGGACGGCGGTTTCCTTACCCCATATGCAGGCCGCCGTTGACGGAAAAATCCGCCCCGGTGGCAAAACCCGCATCGGGCGAGGCAATCCAGGAAACCATGGAAGCAATTTCTTCCGGTGTTCCCAGGCGGCGCACGGGAATGGTCCCGACGATTTTTTCCAGCACGTCGGAACGGATGGCGCGCACCATTTCAGTACCGATATAACCGGGGGAAACCGTGTTCACCGTCACCCCCTTGCTGGCCACTTCCTGAGCCAGTGCCATGGTAAACCCATGCAGCCCGGCTTTAGCAGTGGAATAGTTGGTTTGGCCAAACTGGCCTTTCTGGCCATTGACCGAACTGATATTGACGATGCGGCCCCAGCCGCTGCCCACCATGTCTTCAATGACCTGCTTGGTCACGTTGAACAGGCTGTTCAGGTTGGTATTGATGACCGCCATCCAGTCTTCGCGGCTCAGTTTGCGAAAGACGCCATCGCGGGTAATGCCCGCATTATTCACCAGGATGCTGACTGGCCCGAGCTCGGCCCGGACTTTTTCAAATGCGGCCACCGTCGAATCCCAATCGGCCACATTGCCGACCGACGCATGGAACTGAAAACCGTCGGCCTGCTGCTCATCAAGCCACTGGCGCCAATCCCGGCCGGGGCCGCAACCGGCGACCACGACATAGCCGTCACGCGCCAGACGGCGGCAAATCGCCGTTCCTATGCCGCCCATTCCGCCAGTGACATACGCAACTTTCTGACTCATATTGTCTCTCCTCTTATTCCCTGCTTTTATGTGACACCTAGCGTCCCTGACGGTTCATCTTGCCGGAAAACCGGCAGCGGCGATATCGGTACTTGCATGCCCCTGCTCCATGCCTGGCCGCGATATTGCCGCAGGTGTCCTGTTGTCATTTCTGCCTGCGAGATCCTGCGTGATCCGGCGTGCTGGCGCCTTAGCCCGGCTTACTCCGCCTTCACCGCGACATAGCGGCCAGGCGCCGGTTCCAGCGGCTGATAGCGGGCATTGCCGAATTTCTGCGGCGCCTTGCGCTCGCGGCCGCCATAAGGCGCCAGCCAGGCCAGCCAATCCGGCCACCAGCTGCCCGGCTGCTGCTGGGCCGCCTGCAGCCAGGCCTCAGGGTCGGCATGCTGGCCGTTCTCAAGAGTCCAATGCTGCCGCCGGCTGCTGGCTGGCGGATTGACCACGCCCGCAATATGCCCCGAAGACCCCAGCACAAAACGGGTCGGGCCGCGCAGCACTTCCAGACTGGCGTAAGCCGTCTGCCAGGGCACGATATGGTCATCACGCGACGCATAGACATACGCCGGCACATCAATCAGGCCCAGGTCCAGGGATTCGCCGCACACTTCCAGCGCGCCAGGCACGCACAAGCGGTTTTCCAGATACGCCTGGCGGAAATACCAGGTAAAGAAGGGGCCGGGCAGATTCGTCCCGTCCGCGTTCCAATAGAGCAGATCAAACGGCGGCGGCGTATCGCCCTTCAAATAATTCGAGACAAAATACGACCACACCAGTTCGCGCGGCCGCAAAAAAGCAAAAGTCGTGGACAGTTCCGACGCCCGCAGCAGCCCGCCCTGCCCCAATGAGGCATCGCGCAGCGCCGCATGCGCTTCATCGACGAACACCTTCAGCACGCCGACATCCCGGAAATTCAGCATGGTAGTGAGCAAGGTCATCGCGGCAACCGGCTGCTGGCCGCGCGCGGCTGCTACCGCCAGGGCGGCGCCCAGCAAGGTGCCGCCGATACAGAAACCCAGCGCATTCACCTGCGGCTGGCGGCTGATATCCGCTGCCACGGCCAGCGCGCGCAACACGCCATCCTCGACGTAGTCGTCCCAACTTGCCTGCGCCAGCAAGTCGGCGTCGGCATCCTCTGGCTGGGGGTTGCGCCAGGACACCATGAAAACGGTATGGCCAGCCTGCACCGCATGGCGGACCAATGAATTTTCCGGGCGCAAATCCAGGATATAAAACTTATTGATGCAAGGCGGCACAATGACCAGCGGCCTGGCATAGACCTTGGGCGTCAGCGGTTCATACTGGATCAGCTGAAACAGCGCGTTTTCGTAAACCACCGCGCCCGGGCTGACGCCCAGGTTGCGCCCCAGCTCGAAGGCGCTTTCGTCACTTTGCAGCATGCGGCCGCGCCGCATATCGGCCAGCAGGTTTTCCACGCCGCGGTTCAGACTCGCCCCGGCGCTTTCGCTGGCGCGGCGGATGACATCGGGGTTGAGCGCCAGGAAGTTCGATGGCGCGCTGGCTTCCAGCCATTGCATCAGGCTGAACTCCAGCCGCTCCCGCGCCTCGGCCGACACCTCGACAGAGCGCGCCATGCGCGCCAGTGTCTGCTCCGCCAGGACATGAAGGTGCGCCAGCAACAGGTGCTGCTGGCTTTCGGCCCAGGCGGCGGCGCTGAAACGCCGATCCCGCAAGGCGGGCAAGGACCCTGTTTGCCAGGCCTGCAGCAGTTGCCGGTAGGCATCCGTGAATTCCTGCTGCATAAGCTGCCACGCCTCGGGCGGACAGAAAACCGGTATTGAATCTGACACTACTGCCTTCGTTCCGCCCACATCCACTCCCTATCTACTTGCTACTTATCTGATGTTGCCTGCGCCCGCCAGGGCTGTCAATGCGGCAACGCAGCAAATCTCTGCCGGCAAACTCAGGGCAGCCAGGCCAAGGTCGCAAGACGGCCGGTCATGCCGTCACGGCGATAGGAAAAAAAGGCCTGAGCATCGTTGAACGTACATTCGCCGCTTTGCGCGACGACTTCGACACCGGCCAGGCGCAGCCGGCGTTCGGCCAGGGCGGGCAGATCCGCCAGCCATTTGCCCGCGACGCCGGGACGCGGCTGAAAGGCTTCTGCCGCCACTGCATCGGCGCTGACAAAAGCCTGCCTGACCTCTTCCCCCACTTCAAAGACCGCCGGCCCGATTGCCGGCCCGATCCAGGCGCGCCAGCCGACAGGGTCCGGACATTTCTGCCGCAAGGCCTCCAGCGTGGCTTCCAGCACACCCGCCGCCAAACCGCGCCAGCCGGCATGCGCGGCGCCCAGGGCCTTGCCATGCGCCTCGGCAATCACGACCGGCAGGCAATCCGCCGTCAGAATCGCCAGCACGCGGCGCGCCTGCGCCGTCACCACGGCGTCCGCTTCCGGTTCTTCGCCCGCAGGCAGCGCCCCGCCTTCGGCATCGGCATCATGCACGCGGATGCCATGCACCTGCCGCAGCCAGACTGGCGCCCCCGGCAGCGCTGCGGCCAGGCGGTTGCGGTTGCGCATCACGGCCTGGGCGTCATCCCCTGCCGAGCGGCCCAGATTCAGGCTGTCGAAAGGCGCCAGACTGCTGCCGCCCTGACGCGTTGTCGTAAAGGCCGC
>NZ_JBQEKA010000057.1:0-18714 GCF_052103615.1 Kerstersia sp.
GGCGCTGCCGCCAGATCCTCAGGTGCTCTGGCTTACTGAAGACCGCCCCAAGACACCCCCCCACCCGCTGCATGCGCCACACAGCCCAACCGGCCTGCGGCCGCCCCTGGCGGGGCGGCCGCAGGCAAGCCGGGTCTGCTGCCTGGCTTACCGCGGTGCAAGGTGACGTGCAGCCTTCTCAGCCTCTCAGTGGTTCAGTGAGCGGTGCCTCCGTGCGTGGTGGCTCCGTGCGCGGTGCGCCTGCATGAGCCATCCCACGGTTTGCCTCCGCTCGATCAGGGATTAAGGGGCCGCCATGGCGGCTATCCTGAGTCGGATCGGCGGCAACGGCCTCGCATCGGCAATCCGCGTCGAGCTATGCACGGGTGCGCTTCACCTAGCCCCGCCTCAAGCCTTGGCCCAGCCAGGTGTCACATCTGAACAAAGACAGCCGATCGCATCGTGCTCAACGGCCTAGCCGTACCGTAAACATATCTTCGGCAACGGCAACGGCAACGGCAACGGCAACGGCAACGGCAACGGCTATGCGCTGTGCTGGCATGCCTGTTGAACGGCAATAGCGCGCCGTTGCTGCCTTCCTGATTGTTTGTTGAGGGCTGCTCACTGGCTCCTGATATGGCCTATCTCTCGCGCAACAGCATGGCATCGTTATGGCAGTTTTTGCCCGTAGGGGCCGGGGGCCGGCTGATTCGATCCGTTTATTGAAGGTATATGTGGCCGAACGTGAGTTGTGCTTGCGGTTGTGCTTGCGGGAGTGATCCTATATGGCCTGACTTGCCCGCGCTGGCAAGGATATTGATGCCTCGGTTCTGGCGCCGCGCTTGCTTTACGTCGAGAGAGGGGCGCTTGATATCTTGTCGCGACCCTGGGCGCGGCCATGATGATACGGCTAGCGTCGCTGCTGCGCCCGGGCTGAGGTTGCAGCGACGGGTGCCGTTGCGGCGGCATGGACTCGGCAGGCGATTACGTGACTGCCAGCAATGAAAAACCCCGATGCTGCCTGGGCAGGACCGGGGCTTTTTTAGCGTCTGATTTAGCACCTGAAACAACAGGCGGCAGGCGGCGGATGCCGCGCTGCATGAGGCGCGGCGGTTGTGGCTTGCTTACATCTGCACTTGCAAGCCGAGGCGCAGGGTACGGCCCGGTGCGGGCATCATGCTTTGCGCGAGCGGATCAAGGTAGTAGCGGTTGGTGATGTTTTGCAGGGAGACGTTGACGGCTGCCTGTTTGTGGAACTGGTAGCTCAGGAAGGCATCGACCAGGGTGACGGGGTGGTAGATCAGTTGCGGGGTGGTGTCACCGTTCTGCCACGGCTCTTCCATGCGTTCCGTCGGGCCGGAGGTGAAGGTCATGCGGCTGCCTACCGTCAGGCGCTGATCCAGCCAGCGTGAACCCAGTGTGAGATTGACCGCGTATTTGGGCGGGTTCTGGGTGTTGGTGTAGGAACCCATGAAGCTGCCCGGCGTGCAATCCGGCGTGTCTTGCGTGGGCATGTAGCGGTCAGCTTTGGCCCGCAGGTTGGCGGCGAAAGCGGCGTCGCAGGTGCGGGTCTTCAGGTAGTGAGTCGCCGACAGATCCGCGAAGACCCAGCCGTTGTCATATTGGGATTGCAGTTCCAGTCCGCTGGCCTGATAGCTGTCGGCATTGGAGAATGTCATCGAGCCATTGAGGGTCGGGTCGTAATAGCGGGTGATGTAGTTCTTGATGTCGTTGCGGAAATAGGCGAATTTGAAGGCAGCGAGATCAGTGGAAGACAGTACGCCGCTATGAATGGTGCTGAAGCCCAGTTCCAGGTTGCGCGCGCGTTCCGGTTTGAGGTCGGAGACCGGGGTGACTTGCAGCGTGCCCAGCGATGTTTCGAACAGCGAGGGCAGGCGTATGCCGGTCGTGTACGAGGCATAGACCAGGGTGTCAGGCGCCAGCTCGTAACTGACACCGAATGCGGGCGCGATGCCGTTGTCATGAGATTCCAGCGGTTCGGTGTGGCTGTAGCCCACGACGGTGGAGAAGCTCATAGGCTGAGAGGCCGCGACATAGCTGGGCGTGCCGAACTCATCCAGAGGCATGCCGACTTCCGGATGGTTGGAGTCCGAATACACGAAGCCGTTGTTTTTCATGGGGTCGGTGGCGTCGGTGTAGTCACCGTTTTCATCCGGGTACCAATCCATGTAGCCAAGCTTGCCGTTGGCGAAGATCATGACGGACTTCTTTTCGCGGTCCTCGCGGATGGCGCTGGCGTAGGTATTGCGGTCGTGCGATTTGTATTTGGTGAAACGCACGCCGGTCCAGAAAGTCAGCCGGTCCGTGGGTTTGTATTCCAGTTTGCCGGTCAGGCTCATTTCCTGGCGTTTGCCGTCGCGCAGAATGCGGTTGGCATTGCGGTCATCCTCGGTAATGCTGATGCCGGCTTTCGGGCTGAGGTTTTCCGTCTGGAAGGCGCCGCCCAGTTCAAAGGCGAAATCACCGATACCGCTGCTGAATTCCGAGCGGTTGCTGATATCCATGCCGATGCGGCGGTTGTTCAGGCGGGTCCAGGCCCGGTCACCGACATACATTTCGCTGCGCGGCGCCATGACAGAGGTGATTTGCTCGGTGCGCGCGCCGGTGAACCACAGGTTGGTCTTGAGATTGACCCAGGTGTTATCGGCGGGGTTGAAGCTGTAGCGCAGCGAGGTGCTGTCGATTTCTGTCCTGCCAGTGGGGTATTGATAGATACCCGCCGTGCCGCTGCGGATGATGTCCGAAGGCATGACTTCGCCATTGTGGCCGTTATAGCGGCGGTAGCTCAGTTCCACGGCGTGGCCGGCGGCCGGGCGCAGCGTGGTTTTCACCAGCACGGATTCGGTTTCCGCCGAGGAGTTCAGGACTTCTTCCCCAGGCTTGTACATTTTGGCCACATTGTGTTCTTCGCGGCCATATTTGTCGTATTCGACGTAGCTGTCGTAACCGTGTTTGCCGGCGAAATAATTGCCCTGGGTACGGTGCGCGTAGGCGGCGACCAGATCGACTTTTTCGCTGGTATAGCCGAAGGCGATGCTGCCGGCCTGGGCGCTGGAACCAAACAGATTGCCGTGTTTGCTTTCCGGCTGGCTATACATTTCTTCGATGCCGCTGTAGTTGGAACCGTTACGCGAGCGGTGGGCGGGCTTTTCGCCGTTATTCCACATTTCGCCGGTGACGCGCACGCCTATGCTTTGGCCAGGCAGAATGATGTCATCGACACCAATGGTATTCATGACGACCGAGCCGCCAATGGCATTGCCGCCGGTGGCGGCGGACAGGCCTGGCCCTTTGTTGACGGTGACGCTGCTGAGCAGGTCAGGGTCGATATAGCTGCGCTGCTGGGTGCCGGCATAGCCGCGGTACACATCCAGCGCCTGCTGCGCGCCATCGACGATCACGGCGACGCGGCTCTGGCCTTGGATTCCGCGGATGTTGACATCCAGGCCGCCGCCGTTGCGGCTGTCGCCCACTTGCACGCCGGGCACGCCTTTGAGGATATCGCCAGGCGAGAGCGGCACAAAACGGCGCAGCTGCGCTTCCGAGAGGTGGACCGAGGAGCGCGGGGCGGTATAGACCGCGCGTTCCGCATTGTCGGGCGCCGTGCCTTCGACGGTGACTTCGGGCAGGCTGGCGACCGGGCCGGCGGTTTTCCGCAGGGTATAGCTGCCATCCGGGCGGGCGACCAGTTCCAGGCCGCTGTTGGACAGCAGGCGATTCATGCCTTCCCGCGCCGTATAAGTGCCTTGCAGAGCGGGCGCCTGATACTTGCTGGTCAGGGCGGGATCGAAGGACAGCAGAATGCCGGACTGGGTTGCGAATTCCGCCAGCGAGCGGCTCAAGGGCATGGCTGGCAGGCGGTATTCAATCAGGGTGCTGCCATCGAGCGCCGCGCTGCCGGCGGTCTGGGCCATGGCCGTCGGGCTGAGCCCGGGCAGCAGCGCTGTGCCGATGAGCAGGCCGAACATGAATTGGCGGACGGCGGCTGCACCAGGGTGCAGGCGGCCAGGAGCGGAGAGGATGGGTTGTGGCTTCATGCTGAGAATAAGGTGTCCGCCAGGTGGCGGGAAATATCCAAATGGGCCGGTGCCGCTGGCAGGCTTCAGGCAAACCGGTCTGTCTTGACGCCTGCGCGGTACGGCCAATATCGGATATTTTTCAATATAGGAATGATTTCTGATTCACGACAATAAAAAGAAATCGCCTAGCGCGCTGCCGGCCCAACAGATCCGGCAGTGGCACAGGCTGAACGGGCAAGGCAGGCAAGCGGGGCACGCGGCAGGCGCGCGCGGCGCAGCGGGAGCAGGGCGATGCAGAACATGATGAGCAAGCTTCCGGTAATGTTGGGCTCAGGACTGGAATCAGTGGCAGAGCCGATAGCCGGCAGTTTTCTGGCCGGCTTTCATTACCCATGTCGAACGACGCGCAAGAAAGTATATATTTTCCCGGCTATTTTACATTTTGTTTCTTTTGCGGGGAAAAATACCGGGGTCTGCCGGGGCCGCCTGGCGCTTGGTTGGCGCTCGGTTGGCACCCGGGTGGCAACCGGGTGGCGCCAGGCGGCTGGGTTCACCTTATTGCGGCGCAAGGTTTTACATTTGCAGTTTCAAGCCAACCATCAGGGTGCGGCCCGGCGCGGGCATGAAGCTTTGCGATAAGGGGTCAAGATAATAGCGGTTGGTGATGTTCTGCAAAGAGACGTTCACCGAGGCCTGTCTGTGGAACTGGTAGTTCAGGAAGGCATCGACCACAGTGACGGGTTGGTAGATCAATTGCGGCGTGGTGGCATTGAATTGCCACGGTTCGTTCATTTCCCGGGTGGGGCCAGAGGTGAATACCATGCGCCCGCCTAGAGTCAGGGTTTCGTCCAGGAAGCGTGAGCCCAGGGTCAGATTCACGGCATATTTCGGCGGGTTCTGGGTATTGGCATACGAGCCCATGAAACTGCCTGGCGTGCAGTCCGGCGTATTTTCGGTAGGCAGGTAGCGGTGAGCGCTGGCGCGCAGGTGCGCAGCGAATTTGGCATCGCAGGTTTGCACACCGAAGTAATGCGTGGCCGACAGATCCATGAAAATCCGGCCCGAATCATACTGGGACTGAAATTCCAGGCCATTGACCCTGAAGTGGTCAGTGTTCGAGAAACTCATCATGCCAAAACCCAGATCGCCATAACGGGGCGCGCCCCAGCTGGCCGGATCTTCATAGCGGGTAATGTAGTTCTTGATGTTGTTGTTGAAGTAGGCCAGTTTGAGCGACAGGGCATCGCGCGGCGTGATGAGCGCGGACTGAATGGTGCTGACGCCGATTTCCCAGTTCCGGGCGCGTTCGGGCTTGAGGCCTTGCGCCGGCATGAGCTGGGAGGTGCCCAGGCTGGTTTCAAACAAGGAGGGCAGCCGCACCGCCTGTGTGTAGGACACGTAGGCGAAGGAATCGCGGGCGAATTCGTAGCTGATACCCAGGCCGGGAGCAAAGGTGTTGCCGCTGTCTTCAACAGGTTCGGAGAAGGCGTAGCCGGAGGTCAGGTCGGCTTCATACACGCCATCCCAGACGTCGGACTCGTATTCCGGGCCTATGTCTTCCATAGGCATGGCAAAGGAATAATCTTTCCAGACGGTGCCATTGTTCAGGCGCGGGTCGGAAGCATCGGTGAATTGTCCGTTGGCATCCGGCAGCCAGTACATGACGCCATTTCCTTCTGGCCAGGAAAGCCGGATCATGCGGTAGGCGGTGTGTGTTTTAACCGGTGTCGCGTGGCGGTTGCGATCGCGGGTCTTGAAGTGGGTAAAGCGCGCGCCGCCCCAGAGGGTCAGGCGGTCGGTGGGTTTGTATTCCAGTTTGCCTGACAGGCTGAGTTCACGCCTGTGCGCGTCACGTACTGTCCGATTGGCGTCCAGGTCGTACTGGGTGATGACTACGCCGGATTGCGGCGCGAGTTCTTCAATCTGGAAGGAGCCGCCAATATCCAGCGCGAATTGGCCGATGCTGCTCGTGAATTCGGAGCGGTTGCTCAGATCGCCGCCGATGCGGCGGTTCGTTTGTCTGACCCAGCCGCGGTCAACCGTGAAAACCTGGCTGGCGGGAACCATGACGCCGCTAATGGTGCTGCTGCGCGCGTCTGTCATCCAGAGCGTGCTG
The DNA here is from genome assembly GCF_052103615.1 of Kerstersia sp. Taxonomy (NCBI): domain Bacteria; kingdom Pseudomonadati; phylum Pseudomonadota; class Betaproteobacteria; order Burkholderiales; family Alcaligenaceae; genus Kerstersia; species Kerstersia sp. The sequence continues at coordinate 6,136 of NZ_JBQEKA010000057.1, forward strand.
TGGAGGTTGATGAGCGGGTTGTCCGCTGGGTCAAAACGGTAGCCCAGCGTGAAGGTATCTATCAGCGTATGTCCTGCCGGATACTGGTAAATATTGGCAGTGCCGAAACGGAAAATGTCCGAAGGCATGATTTCCGTCTGGTGGCCGTCATAGTTGCGGTAGCTCAGGTCAACTGTATGGCCGGCGGCGGGCCGGAGGGTGGTTTTTAGCAGAACGGATGCCGTTTCGCTTGAAGAGTTGAGCACTTCTTCGCCAGGCATATAGGTCGTCGCAACCGAGCCTTGCTCCTTGCCGTATTTGTCATGGACACGATATTTGTCCTGGCCATGTTTGCCGGTGAAGTAGTTGCCTTGCGTGCGCTTCGCGTAGGCGGCCACAAAGTCTATGTATTCGCCGCTGACGGCGAAGGCGATGCTGCCGGCCTGGGCCTGAGAACCGAAAAGATCGGCACGTTTTTCATGCAGGTCCGCCGCCAGGGATTCCCCTTTGGGCAAGGTTTTGCCACGGGCTTCCGGTTTGACGCCGTTATTCCACATGCTGCCGGTCAGGCGCAGGCCTATGGTTTGTTCGGGCAGCAGGATATCCTGGACGCCTATGGTTTTCATGGCGACGGAGCCGCCCAGCGCATTGCCGCCGGTGCGGCTGTCCAGACTGGGGCCTTTGTTGATCGTGATACTGCTGAGCAGGTCGGGGTCGATATAGCTGCGTTGCTGGGTGCCGGCGTAGCCGCGGTAAACATCCAGCGCCTGCTGCGCGCCGTCAACAGTCACGGCGATCCGGCTTTGCCCCTGGACCCCGCGTATGTTGATGTCCAGCGCGCCGCCGTTGCGGGAGTCGCCCACTTGAACGCCGGGCACGCCCTTGAACAGATCGCCAGTGGAAATGGGCGCGTAGCGTTCGATTTCAGCGCCTGAGAGATAGACGGATGAGCGCGGCGCGGTATAGACCTCTTCGGCTGGGCTGAGGTTGCCCACGACCGTGACTTCCTGCAGTTCGGCGACTCTGGCCGGGCCTGGCTTCTGGCGCAGCGTATAGCTGCTGTCGGGCCGCCTGGCAATTTCCAGGTCGCTGCCGGCCAGCAGAATTTGCAGCCCCGCGGCAGGGGCGTACTCGCCCTGGAGGGCGGGCGCGCGCAGGCCGCTGGTGAGGGCGGGGTTGAACGAGAGCAGCAGGCCGGATTGAGTGGCGAATTCAGCTAGCGAGCGGCCTAGCGGCCCGGCAGGAATATCGTACTGGCGCGCGCTGGCATGGGGCAGCGGGCTGGCCGCAGGCGCGCTTTGGGCCAGCGCCGTGCCAGGGTGCGCGAGCAGGGCCGCAGTGGCGGCGGACAAACCGGAAAGCACCAGCGGGCCTGTCAGCACCAAGGGTGACAGGCGTGCCGACAGAGGGGCAATAGGGGGGCGGGACATCTCGATCATTCCTCAAGAACAGGGCGGAGTCAGGTCCAGCGCTGCGCGACACGCTGGTCTTTCACTCTCTTTGTCGCTTGAGGCATGAAAAAGGATATTTCCGGAGCGGGAAACAGGCGGGCTGGTGGGACGTGACCGGGCGGGATCAACGGCCGATGTAAACCCGCCGCCCGTTGCGGCGCAGGTTCAATTGGTAGGTCTGGGCCAGCATTTGCAAGGCCAGGTCGATGTCATGGACAGGGAATGCGCCAGATAATTTCAATTGGCGCAGGCCCGGCGCGAACTCGATGGTGTCCTGGCTGTAGCGGGATAGCTCCGCGACCCATTGTGGCAGGCTCATGGCATCGGCCATCAACAGGCCGTTGCGCCATGCCGACGAGGCTTCGCTGGTGCCGGATAGCGGCCCGACATGCTGGCGGGTAAAGCTGGCCTGTTGCCCGGCCTGCAGTGTGACGGCAGCGCCAGGGCCGGCGTCAGCCGGGGTGATGCGCACCGCGCCTTCATAGACGGCCAGCAGCGTGTGGTCTTCATGCTGGCGCACGATAAAACGTGTTCCCAGCGCCTGCATGCTGCCGTGATCGGTGCGCACCCGGAAGGGCCGGGGCGGCTGTTGCGTGTCGGGCGCCGTGCTGATGTATATCTCGCCCTGCTTGAGGGTCAGCAGGCGCTGCCCGGCGGTGTAAGCCACATCCAGCACGGTGTCGGTATTGAGCGTAATCCGGGTGCCGTCGTCCAGCGTTGCCTCCAGCTGTTCGCCGATGCCAGCCACATAGTCGGCATTCAGGCGCTCGAACCAGGGGCGGGCTTGCCAGGCCAGCCATCCGGCAGGCGCCAGGGCCAGGAGCGCGGCGGCGCTGCGCAGCAGCGCGCGGCGGCTGGCGCCGCTATGGGAGTCGGCGCGCCGCAGCGTCGGCCCGGCCAGGCCGGCCGGCATGCTGCCTATTTTGTCCAGCAGCCTTTCCGCGCGCCGCCAGGCCCGCTGGTGTTCGCTGCTCTGGCTGTGCCAGCGCGCGAAACGGGCTTGTTGCTCCGCATTCATGCGGCCTTCCTGGACGCGCAGCAGCCAATGCGCTGCCTCATTGAGGATGCCGGGGTCGATGCGGTTATCCGGTGAGTGGCTCATGCTGCGGATTCAATCGTCGGGCATCTGGCTCAGGCAGAGCAGGTACGCCTTGTGCATATAGCTTTTGACGGTGGGAATGCTGATGCCCAGGGCCGCGGCAATGTCAGCCTGTTTCATGCCATCTACCGTGGCCATGAGAAAAGCCTGCTTGGCGCGCGGCTTCAGGGTGTCCAGCATGGCGTCGATTTCGGCCAGTGTTTCGACAATGATGTGCTGGTGTTCCACCGACGGATGTTGCGGTTCGGGTAGCGTGGCCAGTGTCTCCAGCCAGGCGCGTTCCAGCGATTGGCGGCGTATCCAGCTGACCACCACGCCTTTGGCCACGGTGGCGAGATAGGCGCGGGGTTTGAGCAGCTCGTCAGGCTGCGGCGCGCGGTTGCGGCTGCTGATCAGGCTGACGAACGTATCATGCGCCAGGTCTTCCGCGACTTCGCGGCCGGAATGCTGCAGCTTGCTGGCAATCCAGTTGCGCAGCCAGCTGTGGTGATCCGCGTATAGCGTGGCGATATCGGCCGAAGAGGTAAGGGCGGAAGAGGGCATGGCCTTTCAGCGAGACAGGTGGCGGTGAAGAGGGTGCATGGCGGCTGGGGCAGGGAGGCTGGCCGGCCTTCCCGGCGGCGTGTATTGCCAAGGCGCTTCCAGGAGGCCCCTGCCCCTAAGACGCTCTCAAGACGCGCGGCGCCAGTCATGCGAATCGCGGGCAGGGCGCGGGGCAGGTGAATGCCAGGCCGGGGCAGCCGGAATCGGACAGTCTAGTGAGCCATGGGCGTCTTGGGCAGCTGGGCGGCAGGCCAGTGGAGGTGCCAGATTCGGTATGCCGAAAGCGGTATGCCAAAATCAGTACGCCAGCACAAAATGCTTTGATGATTATAACTCTCATTAACGTTTATTCCTGCTGGCCGTGGAAATCCTGCAACATCCGGGGCGGGACCAGGGGGGGCGATCACGCGCCGGTTCCGCTATAGGAGGCTAGGCAGCCAGCATCGCTGACACAGGGCGGAATGCGCGGCAGCGGGCGCTGTGCAGGAAAATGCCGCAGTGCGCAAGCGGCATGGATTCAGGATGGCGCGGCGCTGCAACACGTTATTACAGACAACGAGGTAAGATATCCCCTGTTTTGATAAGGAGTCGATCAACATGAGCAACCTGCCGCAATCCGGCTCGCCCGAATTGAGCCTGCAGACCGTTATGCACATCGTCTATGGCCTGTTTGCCGTGTCGCTGATCAGTGCGGGCTTTCTGGGCCTGGCTGCGGTCGCTGGTGTGATCCTGCTGTACGTCAAGCGCCAGGATTTTGCCGCTACCTATTTCGATGGCCATGCGACCTGGCTGCTGGCGACATTCTGGTGGAGTGTGCTGGCGCTGGCCGTGAGTTTCCTGGCAACGCTGATCTATATCGGCTGGATCGGCGTGTTCGCGACGGTCGTCTGGGCCCTGTACCGCGTCATCCGCGGCTGGCTGGCGCTGGTCGAAGGCCGTTCTCCGGTTGAATTCGAGTAAATTTCCGCTTTGGCAGCGCCGGCTTGTGCTGGCGCGCTGATAAAAAGACGCCCGATCCGCTTGCTGGATCGGGCGTCTTTTTTTGTCCTCAGGCTTGGCTGGCGTAGGCCAGCGCGCTGCCCAACAGGCGGCGCAGCAGCGGCTGGATGGCTTGCGCCCGTTCTTCCAGATAGGCGAAGGGCAGGGCTTCTTCCATATAGCAGCATTGCGCCATTTCCAGCTGCACGGCGTGAATGCCGGTTTCGGGGGCGCCGTAGTGCCGGGTGATGTGGCCGCCTTTGAAGCGGCCATTGAGCACGCTGTGATAGCGGGTGTCGCTGCTGGCGACGGACAACAGTTCCTGGGCCAGCGCCGGGCTGCAACTTTTGCCGTCGGCCGTGCCGAAGTTCAAGTCCGGCAATTTGCCTTCGAAAAAGCGGGGAACGACCGAGCGGATGGAGTGCGCGTCCCAGAGCACGACGCGGCCATGCTGGGCGCGCAGGCGTTCCAGCTCCTGGCGCAGGCAATCATGGTAGGGCTGCCAGATGGCGGCGCGGCGGGACGCGATTTCCGTGGCGTCAGGCACATCGCCTGCGGCATAGATAGGGGTGTCATAGAAGGTATCCGCCGGGCACAGGCCAGTCACGCTTTGGCCAGGGTACAGGCTGGCGCCATCGGGCGGGCGGTTCTGATCTACGACATAGCGCGAGTAGTTCGCACACAGAAGAGAGGCGCCCATTTCGCGGGCAAAGGCGTACAGGCGGGGCATATGCCAGTCGGTGTCCGGAACTTGCCGGGCTTCTTCGGTGAAGCGAGCGGCGAGTTCGGGCGGCACATAAGTGCCTGCGTGCGGCATGGAGATCAGCAGCGGGGCTGTGCCCGGGTGAAAGGTATAGACGGCGGGAGCGGCTTTAGTCATTGTGGTTCTCCTTGCTGGAGCGCCCGGGCTGGGCGCGGGCATGGAAATAGGGGGAGGCGGAGGAATGCGGAGGGCGTAGGCAGGGGCGTCTGGCGCAGGCCTCAAGGGCTGGTGGGATACAGATCGCCGCGGCGGTGCGACCAGGCTGGCAGTTTTTCCCGCAGCATCGCGACGCGCGCCGGGTCCAGGTCGGCGCAAATATAGCCGGGCTGGTCGGGCATGCAGGCCAGGACGGTGCCCCAGGGGTCGATAATCATGCTGCGCCCCAGGCAGGGCAGTGCCGGTCCGGGGCCGCCAATTTGCGCCGCGGCAAGGACATAGCACTGGTTTTCGATGGCGCGGGCGCGCAACAGTACTTCCCAGTGGTCCCTGCCTGTATGGACATTGAACGCAGCCGGCACGACCAGCACATCGGCGCCGCGTGAGCGTAACGCGCGGAATAGCTCGGCAAAGCGGATGTCGTAGCAGATGCTCAGGCCCAGTTGCAGTCCGGCGGCGCTGAGGGTGGTGAGCGCGGTGCCGGGGGCGAAATCGTCGGATTCCAGGTAGGGCATGCCATTGACCACGGCATCGTACAGATGCGTTTTGCGGTAGCTGGCCGCGATCTGCCCGTCCGGCTGGAAAACCAGGCTGGTGTTGCCCAGGCGCGGGTCGTCCGCCAGCCGCTCGTGCATGGAACCCAGCTGGATCCAGCAGCCGGTGCGGCGGGCCAGCGCAGCCATGTGTTCGGTCACGATACCGGGAACCGGGGAGGCCTGCTGCTGCAAGAGTGCGGCGCTGCCGCGCACATCGCTGTATTCCGGGGTGATGATGAGCTGGGCGCCATCCTGGGCTGCAGCCAGAACCCAGCGTTCGATTTCTGCCAGATTGGCGGCGCGGTCATTGCCGCTGTCGAGCTGGATCAGTGCCACGCGTGTGGTCATAGAGTGTCTCCTTGGGGGATGAGGCCCCGGGGGCCGGGGGCGCATCAGGGCGGGCCGGGAGCCTGGCGGCACCATTCCGCCCCTTCCGGCTATTCCGCCCCGTCCGGCCATTCAGGCCAGTCAGGTTATATGAGGTCAGGGCGCAGGCAGGGCCAGGGCGACGGCCCTGGCGAGTTGCGCCAGCAGGGCGGCGCCATCGCCGCCGGAGAGTGTCATGCTGGTGCGCGGGTCGGTAAAACCGTCGGCCAGCACTGCCAGAACCACGCTCTGGCCGCCGGCAGACAGAATGCCGGCGTCATGACGCAGCCCGTGCAGCTGGCCGGTTTTGTTGGCCAGTTTGGCGTGCGCGGGCAGCGCGGCGCCAAAGTGCGATTGTTCATGCTGGTCGGCCAGCATTTGCAGGCCAAGCTGGCGCAGCGGCGCGGGCAGGCTGCCGTCGCGCAGCAGCCAGAGCAGTGCGGCGCAGGCATCGGCGGCGCTGGTCCAGTTGTCGCGGCCGGCGTCGCGCGCCTGGGCGTCCATCATGTGGCGTTCCAGGCGGGTTTGCGGCAGCCCGGCGCGCTGGCACCAGGGTGTCACGGATGCCAGACCCAGCCAGTCGATCAGGGCGTTGGTGGCGACGTTGTCGCTCAGGACAATCATCAGGCGGGCCAGTTCTTCCAGTTGCAGGCTGCGCACGCTGGGCAGCTGCTTGAGAATACCGGTGCCGCCCACGCGTTCGATGTGTTCCAGCGGCAGCATGTGGTCTAGCGGCCACGGGCCGGCAGCCGCTTGTTCCAGCAGCAGCAACAGGATGGGAACTTTGATCAGGCTGGCCGACGGCATGGCCGTGCTGGCGTCGCGCTCGAACAGCGGCGTGCCGTCCAGGGCATGCACGGCCATGGTGACGCGTGCCTGAGTGCTGGCCAGAATGGGGGCCAGGCCTTGGGCCAGCCTGCTGCGCAGGCCGGCAGTATCGGCGGGCGTGTGGCCCGGGTGACCCAATTCGAACATGCCGTCGCCTCCTTTGCGTCAGACCAGGATGAAGAACAGGCCGCAGAACATAAGCAGGTTCACGCCCATGACCGCCCAGCCGTTATAGAGCATGTACTTGAGCTGGGTCGAGCGGGCCAGCCCCATTTGCCCGAACATATCGGAAGACGGGAAGGGGCCGAACCAGTCGATCTGCGAGCTGCCCAGGATGACTGCCGTGGTGGCGGCCGGGCCGACTCCTGCGGCCGCCAGCACAGGCCCGAAGATTTTGGCGGTGAAAGTCATCTGCGCGACGGCGGCGCCGGGAATATGGCCGATCACGTTGAAGGCCACGATGATGATGCAAAGCACTGCGCCGCTGACGCCAATCAGGTAAGGCTGCACGACATCCAGCAAGGCATGGTAGGCATTGAGCTTATCGACCAGCACCAGCACCGGATTGAACAGCCAGAACAGGAAGAAGATCCAGATCAGCTTGCCCGAGCCTGCATACATGGCCTGCAGGATTTCGCGCGGCTGCAGGCCGCCAGCCAGGCCAGTGGCAGCGCCGAGCGAGACCATCACGATAATGGCGAAGGCGAAACCGGCCTTGGCGCTGATGCCGACAATGGCGAGCAGGATGATGGTCAGGCAGAAGGCCCAGGCGGCGCGCACGGCGCTGCGGGCAGGCGGGCGTGAGAGATTCAGCGCAGCCTGGCCGAGCGCGGCTTCTTCGTACTGGAAGTGCGGTTCGGTGATTTTCTGGATGCGCCCTGACATGAACCAGCCGGTCAGCAGCGTGGCGATGGCCATGGGAATGCCGGCTACCGTCAGGTATTCGACATAGGTCAGGCCGGTCAGCCCCGTGACGGTCACGACATTGGGCGTGAAGGGGCCGAGCACCAGGCCGGCGGAACCGGCAGTCTGGAACAGAGCAGCGACCGCAGGCGGAGACAGGCGGACGGCGGCGGCGATGGGGATGACCACCGCGGCGATGATGGCGTTGCCGCCAGCCAGCGTGCCCAGGGCGCCGCAGATCAGGGTGGAGGTGATCATGATGCCCAGGCGCACGCGTACCTGATTGGACAGGCCGATGCGCTTGACGATGGCGCGCACCAGCTGTTCAGCGGCGCCTGTGCGGGCAGCTACTTCGCCCACGCCGGCGCCCAGCACGATGATGAGGCCCACCACGGCGATGAAGGAACCGAGTGAATCTGCCAGCAGTTTGCCCATGGCAATCGGTGTGGTGCCAGTCATGATGGCGCCCAGCACGATGGCGGCGATGGTTGCCAGCACGATGTCCACGCCCAGCAGGGCAATGACGGCGAAGACGACAACAGGCGTCAGGCCCCAGAGCGAGGTCTCGCCCGGCATGACGAAATGGGTGTAAAGCGCGATGGCGAGGCCGACCAGGATCACCGCGATGGCGGCGTTGCGCTTGCCCTGGGGCATTTTCTGCGTGAGCGTCATGATGTCTCCTTCCTATTACCTTTGAGTCCTTAATGGTTTAAAAGTGTCGGACTCGTTGCCGCGGCCGTGACGTCTTGCGGAATCTTGCCGCAAGCGCCTGCCGCTGTTGTTGTACCGGTGCGGGCTTGCGCTCACCCGGGTATTTTCAGGCCGTGTCGGCAGGGCCGGACATGGCGGGAAATTCACGTTGCAGGACCTGGCCCGGCCGCTGGATGCCGGCTTGCGGCGGGAAGACCTGAATGCCATTGACGAGGACGGCATCGACGCCCACCGATGGCTGTGTCGGGTCTTCCCAGGTGGCGCGGTCTTCCACGGTATCGGGGTCGAAAATGACGATATCGGCCCAGGCGCCTTCACGCAGCGTGCCGCGGTCCAGCAGGCCGAATACCGATGCGGGCAGCGCCGTCATGCGGGCAATCGCCTGTTCCAGCGGCATGAGCTGGCATTCACGGACGTAGCGGCCCAGGATTCTGGTGAAACTGCCCCAGAGGCGCGGGTGCGGCCGTTCATCGCTGGGCAGGCCGTCGGAACCGACCATGCAGCAGGGATGGCGGAAGATACGCTGCACTTCATCTTCATCCATGGCGAAGTAAATGGCGCCGGCAGGCAGCAGGCGGCGTGCCGCCGTTTCGCGGTCACAGCCCCATTCCCAGGCGATATCGGACAGGTATTTGCCGCTGCATTCGGGGTGGGGCGTGGACCAGGTGATGCGGATGTCGTCGATCAGACTGGCGCGTTCCGGGATCAGAATGGTGGAGCTGCCAGGGTAAGGATAGATATCCAGCGCCACATCCAGCCCTTGCGCGCGGGCCAGGTCGATATTGGCCAGGGTGAACTGGCTGCGGCCCCAGTTGGCCTTTAGCATGCATTTGTGGTGTGACACCAGCGTGGCGCAACCGGTGCGGCGGCTGATGTCCAGTACTTCATCGACGGCAGCTTCCACGGTGTCGCCTTCATTGCGGATGTGGCTGGTGTGCAACGAACCGGCAGCGGCGGCGATATGCGCCAGGCCATCGAGTTCTTCCGGCGTGGAAACGCTGCCCGGCTCATAGGCCAGGCCGGTACTGAAACCGACCGCGCCGGCGGCCAGCGATTCGCGCAGCAGGGTTTCCATGGCCTGTTGTTCGGCAGGCGTGGGGGCTGCCATGGGGTCTTGCATGACGGCCAGCCGCAGGTTAGCGTGGCCGACGAGCGCGGCCACGTTGATCATGGGATGCAGTTTGCGCAAGGCTTGCAGATAAGTATGCATATCGGCAAACAACGGCGACTCGCCCAGCAGCGCCAGGGCTGCCGCGGTGTTGCCGGGCATGGGCGCGGGCGATGCGCTGACGCCGCAGTTGCCGACAACCACGGTCGTGATGCCCTGGCTGGTTTTCCAGTCCAGCTGGGGCTTTTCGACGAACATGAGATCATCATGGCCATGGGTGTCGATAAAACCCGGCGCGACAATATGGCCGGCAGCGCTGATCGTCTGATGGGCACGGGCCTGGCTCAGGTCGCCTATGGCGGCCACACGGCCGTCACGAATGCCGATATCGGCGCGGCGGCGTTCAGCGCCTGTGCCGTCGATCAGCCAGCCGTCGGTGATCTTGATGTCGAGATCCCGGGTGTTTTTCTGCATGTCTTCCTCCTGACACCCTTCCTGGACGGAATGGGCTGGCTTTATTATCCAAAGGCATCATCCATCTGAAAAATCCTTTTAGTTAATGCATTGATCAGGATTTGTTATGAATCGACTGCCCAAGCACATCACCCTGAAGCACCTCAATGCTTTTGTCGCTGTCGCGCAGGAGGCGAGCTTCACCTATGCCGCGCATCGCTTGTTCCAGACTCAGTCATCGGTGACCGGCCTGATCCGGCAACTGGAATCCGCGCTGGGCACGCAATTGTTTTCGCGTACCAGCCGCCGCGTGGCCCTCACGAAAGTCGGGCAGGAGTTTCTGCCGCGTGTCACCCGCTTGCTGGCGGATTTCGATGGCGCGATTGAGGACGTGGTGCGTTATGGCGCGCTGGAGCGGGGGCGGGTCGGGGTGGCGGCAGCGCCATCGGCCATCACGGAATTGATTGCGCCGGCGGCTGCTGCCTTTGCCGCGCGTTATCCGGGCATCCGGCTGTATCTGCGCGATGACAATTCCGGGCGCATACAGCGGCAGGTGGTTGCGGGCAGCGTGGATTTCGGCTTGACGAGCCGCTGGGCCGATGTGCACGGGCTGGAGTGCGAGCCCTTGCTGGAAGATACTTTCGGCGTGCTGTTTCGCAGCGATGATCCGGAGATACCGGTGGATGCGGCGGGAACGGTAGCCTGGGAGGCGCTGGTCGGGCGCAAGCTGGTCGGCGTGGTCGATGAAACCGGCATCATGGCCTTGCTGCAATCGCGCGCGGATTTGCCTATCGAGGCTGCCGCGCCTTTTTACGAGGCTTCCAGCACCACGTCTCAGGCGGCGATTGTGCAAAGCGGGCTGGCCATTGCTGTTTTGCCAGCGCTGGCGGCCAAGCGCGTGATGGCGCCTGGCCTGGCATATGCCTTGCTGCGTGAGCCGACGGTGGTGCGCATGCTGTGCCTGATGTTCCATGAAGAGCATGCGCCGACACCGGCTGCCCAGGCGCTGGCCGATGCCATCCGGCAGCAGGTGCGGCGGATCGTACTGCCGCTAGGGTGCCGTCTGCCCTGACGCGCCGAGGCTGGCGCGGGCGCGTGAGCAGGCAATCAGCGCGATGCGGCCTACGCGGTTTCGGGGGCCAGCCATAGGCGCAGGGCCTGAATGGCCGGGCTGTGGGCGCGTTCTTCGGTCGAAATGAAAAAATAGTTTCGCGGCGAGACGAAAGGCTCGTCGTGCAGCCGGACCAGCCGGCCAGCCCGCAAGGATTCGCCGGCCACATATTCAGGCAGCAGGGCTGCGCCCAGGCCGGCTTCGGTTGCGGTGATTGAGAGTGTCAGCAGGCTGTAGTGGGCGCCCGGCGCGGGCACTTCAATGCGTTGGCCGAGCTGGCGCAAATAGGCGGGCCAGGCGTTGGGCGCCGAGGTCAGGTGCAGCAGCGGCAGGCCTGCCATCTGCGCGGGTGTCAGCGGCGCCTGCGGGCATAGCGCGGGGGCGGCCATGGGCCAGGAAATCAGGGGGGCCAGCATTTCCCCGACACAGCCGGGTTCAGGGCCTTCGCAATGCACGATGGCAGCGTCCAGCACGGAGTCGCGCACCGAAATCGGGCCGACATGCGTGACCACATCCAGCTGAATATCCGGGTGGGCCAGCGCGAACTGGCTGAGCCTGGGCATCGCCCACAGCGTGCCGAACGTGGTGGGCACGGAAATCCGCAGCACCGTGTCAGGCAGCGAGCGGGTTGCGACCGCAATCGACGCGGATTCCAGTTCGTCCAGCAGGTAGCGGATGCGGCGCAGGTAACTGGCGCCCGCTTCGGTCAGCGCCAGTCCGGTCGGCGTGCGCAGGCAAAGCGCGGCGCCGACGAAATTTTCCAGGTCGGTCAACTGCCGGCTGACCGCGCTTTGCGTCAGGCCCAGATCCTGCGCGGCGGCCGTGATGCTGCCGCGCCGGGCAATGACTTCAAAGGTGTTCAGGTTGACGGTCGCGGGCAAGAGCCGCTGCGTGGGATGTTTCATGGTGCTCCGGGCCAGTGACGGACAGCACAGGGAATGCGGCAAGGGTATCGAAAAAATGCAAAGGGGGGTACTTTTAATTTGTTGGACAGCAGGCATTGTGGTGGCGGAAACTTTGCATACCTGTATTTTTTCGATGTCAGCGGGGCTTGCCCGATACCGGATGGGCAGGGTCTGGCGGTGGCAGGGATATATGTTCCGTAGGCGGGCCCGGGCGGGCCGGGCAGGGATGGCAGGCCAGGCTTGCCGGCGGAGCATCAAACAGACCAAGGGTAGGGGGAATCAAGGTGGCGTCAGTCAGTGCACAGGGCCAGCAGGCCTCATCGGAATATCAGCGTGCCGCGGCCGGGCCAGGCTTGCGCCATGTGGTGGTGCTGGGGTCGGGCATTACGGGTTTGCTGACGGCCTGGTATTTGCGCCAGGAAGGTCTGGAAGTTACGGTGCTGGACCAGGCTCAGGCGCCAGGTATGGGCGCCAGCCATGGCAATGGCGCGCAACTGTCCTATAGCTATGTGGCGCCGCTGGCCGGGCCGGGCGTGCTGGGCCAGGCGGTGACCTGGCTGTTCAACCCGGCTTCGCCGTTACGGTGGCGGCCACGCGCCGATTGGCGCCAGTGGCGCTGGCTGGCGCAGTTCGCGGCGGCCTGCAATGCGCGGCAAAGCCAGGCGACCACCGAGCGGCTGCTGCGTCTG
>NZ_JBQEKA010000058.1:0-17980 GCF_052103615.1 Kerstersia sp.
CAGCAATGCCTGCGCCACCGGATGCGAAGGACAACGCACCCCGACACTGTCCTGGCCGCCGCTGACGGCATCCGGCACGCCATCGGCGCGTTTGAGGATCAGTGTCAAAGGGCCAGGCCAGAAAGCCTCCGCCAAAGCGCGTGCGACTGGCGGAATATCCCTGGCCCAATCCGACAAGGGGGTTTCCGGCGCGATGTGCACAATCACCGGATGATTCGAAGGCCGGCCCTTGGCCGCATAAATACGCCCGACGGCGGCGGGATCCGCGGCATCCGCGCCCAAGCCATAGACAGTTTCAGTCGGGAAGGCCACCAGGCCGCCTGCATCCAGCAGGCGGGCAGCGGCCGCGATTTCACTGGCGCCGGGCAGTTTGCTCATGGCTGCGGAATCCCCAACAGGCGGGCGATGGCTTGCGCATCCGCGCGGGTTTGCGCCAAGGTCGCCGCCACCACATTGATATGGCCCATTTTCCGGCCCGGACGGGCTTCTTGCTTGCCATACAAATGCAGATGCGCCGAGGGAAAGGCCAGCACGGCAGCCCAATCCGGTTCACTGGCTTGCGCCGCATCGCCACGGAACCAGATGTCCCCCAGCAGATTGAGCATCACCGCCGGCGAATGCGCTTGCGGATTGCCCAGCGGCATACCCGCCACGGCACGCGTTTGCTGTTCGAATTGGCTGGCAAAACAGGCGTTCTGCGTAAAGTGGCCGCTGTTATGCGGCCTGGGCGCCACTTCGTTGGCCAGCAGGCGGCCATCCTGCAAAACAAAAAACTCAACGCACAGCACGCCCTGGAACGCCAGGCCTTCCGCCACACGGCGGGTGGCATCCTGCGCCTGCGCCAGCAAGGCGCCATCTTCTTCCGCGCCGACGGTGGTCACTGCCAGAATGCCTTGCTCATGGACATTGCGCGCAATCGGGAAGACAGCCGTCGCGCCATCCGCGCCACGCGCCAGAACCACGGAAATTTCATGGTGCAAAGGCTGCAAAGCCTCTAGCACGCAGTCCACACCGCCCCAGGCGGCAAATGCCGCCAGCGCTTCGGCGCGGTTCGCCACCCTGGCCTGCCCTTTGCCGTCGTACCCCAGGCGCGCCGCCTTCAGAATGCCGGGAAACAAGGCCTCGGACGCAGCGTCGAGATCCGCCGCGGCACGGATAGCCGCATACGGCGCGACCGCAATGCCCTGGCTGGCAAGGAAGTCTTTCTCGGCAATGCGGTCCTGCACCACGGCCACGGCATCGCCCGCAGGCGCCACGCGCGCGCGCAGCGCCAAACGCCGCAGGCTATCGGCCGGCACATTTTCGAACTCGGTCGTCACCGCCGCGCATTGCGCTGCCAGCGCATCCAAGGCCGCGACGTCATCGTAGGCCGCCTGGATATGCAGGTCTGCGGCCTGTGCGGCCGGACAGTCGGCCGCCGGATCCAGCACCGCCACCCGATAGCCCATGGCCTGGGCGGCATGGACGAACATGCGGCCCAGTTGGCCGCCGCCCAGCATGCCCAGCCATTGGCCAGGCAGAACCGGCGTCAGGCCGGTGTTTTGATTGTTGTTCACTTGCTCGGTACTCATGAATGCCATTGACCGGAAACTCAGGATGCCACGGGCGGCACGGCCATCGCGCGCGCCTGGCCGGTTTGCCTGGCGCGGAAGGCCAGCAGGCGTTCGCGCAAGGCTGAGTCGGTGGTGGCCAGGGCCGCCACGACATGCAGGGCGGCATTGGCAGCGCCCGCCTCGCCAATGGCGAAAGTGGCCACCGGCACGCCCTTGGGCATCTGCACGATGGACAGCAGGGAATCCTCACCGCGCAGGTAGCGCGAGGGCACCGGCACGCCATAGACCGGGACTTCCGTCAGCGCAGCCAGCATGCCAGGCAAATGCGCCGCGCCGCCGGCGCCGGCGATAATGCCGCGCCAGCCCGCCGCGCTGGCCGCAGCGCCATAGGCCACCATATCCAGCGGCATGCGGTGAGCCGAAACGACACGGACGTCATAGGGCACGCCGAACGCATCCAGCATATCGGTGGCTTGTTTCATGATGTCCCAGTCGCTGGAAGACCCCATGACGACGCCGACGACGGCATCAGCCCGCAGCGGAGGATCGAATTCAATGGTCATTTCAGGAAAGCCTCGCGCCAGGGCGCGCATGCGGTACAGGCATGATGCATGCCAGCTGCCGGCATTGCGCCACCCGCTCTGGCGGAAAAAATTGGTAATCTGCTATTTTACCGCCAGTGCGGCGGTCACTGCGCGGCGTGTGCCAGCCCGCGGCAACGATAGGAGACCGCAGGCCCGGACAACGTGGCGGCGTTGCGACAATACCCGGCGCCACGGATGGCGCCGGCCCGCCTGGGCCGGGCCGGCGGGACTCGCTCAGCCTTGCGTCAGGCGCTCAAGGGCTTCGCGGTATTTGGCCGCCGTTTGTTCCGCCACAGCGGCAGGCAAACGCGGCGCGGGCGGTGTTTTATCCCAGGGCTGGCTTTCCAGCCAGTCGCGCAGAAACTGTTTATCGAAGGAAGGGGGATTGACACCGGCGCGATAGGAATCCGCCGGCCAGAAACGCGAGGAATCCGGCGTCAGCACTTCGTCCATCAGGTGCAGCACGCCCTGGTCATCCAGGCCGAACTCGAACTTGGTATCGGCAATGATGATGCCGCGCGTCGCGGCATACTCGGAGGCTTCGGTGTACAGACGCAAGGCCGCGTCACGGATCCGGCCCGCCAGCTCCACGCCCACTTCCCGCTCCACATAGGCGAAATCAACGTTCTCGTCGTGCAGGCCGAATTCGGCCTTGGCGGCCGGCGTGAAAATCGGCTGCGGCAGTTTGTCCGCCAGTTGCAGGCCGGCAGGCAGTTTGACGCCGCAGATCGCCCCCGTGGCCTGGTAATCCTTCCAGCCCGAACCGATGATGTAACCGCGCGCCACGGCTTCGACCAGAATCGGCTTGAGCCGCTTGACGACCACGGCGCGGCCGCGCACCTGTTCGCGCTCGGCGGGCGTCACCACGCTTTCGGGGTCCACGCCGGTGGAATGGGTGGGCATGATGTGCGCCAGCTTCTTCAGCCAGAAGTCTGTCATCGCCGTCAGCACCTGGCCCTTGCCTGGAATCGGGTCATCGAGAATGACGTCAAACGCCGAAATGCGGTCGCTCGCGACGATCAGCAGCTTGTCGTCGCCGACAGCGTACATATCGCGGACTTTGCCGCGGCCCAGCAAGGGCAGCGACGTAATGGAAGATTGATGCAAGGCGGAAGTCACTCTCGTATTCCCCGGAGTCAGATTCAAAAATGCAGGGCACAACCCAACAAGGCTATCCGGTTTTCCCGGACTTGCGGATTTTAGCCCCTGATCTGCCCGCTATGCGCCGGGCACCCCCGCACGGGCGCGTTACAGGCGACCTTTGGTATCCACCAGACGCATGCTGGGCATCAACTCAACGGCGAGTTCCGGCTTTTCCAGCGCATATTCAAGGTTCATCCGGGCAATTTCCACGTGCTCTTCGCCCAGCGCCTGGGCGCGATAGCCCTGCCCCCGTTCGATGGCCTGGAAAATGGCATGGTGCGTGCGATGCGCGTGCTGCATCCATTGCTGCCCTTCTTCCATATTGGACTGCATGGGCAACATGGCGCTGGGCGCAGCGAACGGCTGGCCCACCAGCAATTCCAGCATGCGCCCCAGCATGACGTTGCCGCAGCCTTCCAGGATCAGGCGGTGAAAACGGTCGTTCATTTCCACATAAGCGGCATAGTCATCCAGATCCATCTGCGCCTTGTAAACGACACGGTCGCCATCATCCAGGCACTCCTGTAGCTCACGCAGCAACTGGCGCGGCGCGCCCTGTTCGGCTAGCAAGCGGGCAGCGAAACCTTCTATCAGACCGCGCAGGCGTATGGCGTCGGCAATTTCGCGCGCGGTGAACTGGCGCATGCGGTAGCCCCCGCCAGGCGCAGGCTCGATCAGGCCTTCATGTTCCAGGCTGGTCAGGGCCAGCCGCACTGGCGTGCGCGAGGCTCCCAGCTTTTCGGCCAAAGGCACTTCGGCCAGCCGCTCCCCCGGCACGAACTCGCCTTTGAGGATCATGTCCCTGAGTTGCACCAATACTCGAGATTGTTGAGAGTCCATATTCAGCCACGCCTAGCGTCCATGCAGACCCAGGAGCACGACATGGCCCCTGGCACACCACCGCCGCAACAAGCGGCAGCCGGTACTGCATGCAGAAAGAACAGCAGGATAACCCGAGGGCTGCCGGGCCGCACCTTCCTGGTGCGCCCTGGCAGGGAGCCGGGGCATTAGCCGTCATGCTGCATACATTAAAAAACATTCTGCACCAAAACCGTGACCTCCGTCCACAAATCAAAAATACCGTTATTTTTCATAAAGATAAAAAAACACCCAAGACCAGGGAAATCTTTTCAAACACGGCTTCACACCCAACGGGTTGAAGAAAAACGCCGAATATTCGCGCCGCTACCGGAAATTCGGCCCATCCGCCCAAAAAAAGCCACGCCCCCTTGCTGATAACGGCTATCTGCACGAATGTCATCCTGAAAAAAAGCATCAAAGACCGCCATTAAATTCCGTATCGCATCGCAATAATTTCATTCCAACTCCATTCCATCCCATTCAATAAAGCCGCGCGATACAAGCCAGTCACAGGCGCCGCACCAAACCCGTGCAGCAGGTATGCCGCGCCGCACCAAAAAAGATCAATATTGCACCGTTTCACCCCCAATTAAAAATAAATAAAAACGATTATCAAAAACAAAGACGATCGTGAAATCAATAAAAATAACCGTAAAAACATATAGATAAGACAATTAACACATAAGCCCAGCAGAGTCTGCTCGCTATCCCTAGTTGTCAAAAAAATTCGTTTCCTCGAAATAGCCATTGAGAACCGCCACAGCCCGCATTTCATCTTTTCCGCAAAAACCCGCCAAATCCAATCAATACGCCAGCCTCCTCATTTTTTCAAAACACGCTTCATCCATTTCCCGGACAGAAAAATATTATGGGAATTTTCATGCATCTATAAATCATGGAAATCAAAAAATCCGTTGACCCCCGATGCCTGCCTGCTTAAATTATTTTTAATGCATACCGCTGCATACAGTGGAATACAAGACACCACTGCTTGCGAATAAACCCAGGCATCCATCAGGAGGGATTTCCCATGCTCAGCGCAGAACAAAATGACTTCATCACGCGTGTTGGCCCCGGCGCGCCGGCGGGCACGCTGCTGCGGAAATATTGGCAGCCCGTCGCGCTGGCCGAAGAGCTGCAAGGGCCGCGCCCGCTGCGCCCGGTCAAACTGATGGGCCAGAATTTCGTTCTGTTCCGTGATGAAAACGGCAAGCTGGGCATGCTGGACCGTGATTGCCCCCACCGCGGCGCCGATCTGGCTTTCGGCCGCCTGGAAGACGGCGGACTGCGCTGCCCGTTCCACGGCTGGCTGTTCGATGCCCAGGGCAACTGCCTGGAAACCCCGGCAGAACCCGCCGGCAGCAAGCTCTGTACCCGCATCAAGCAGGCCGCTTATCCGGTCGTGGAAAAAAGCGGCATCATCTTCGCCTACATCGGCGAAGGCGAGCCCCCGGCTTTTCCCGACTTCGACTGTTTCGTCGCTCCCGATAGCCACACCTTCGCCTTCAAGGGGCTGTGGGAATGCAACTGGCTGCAGGCGCTGGAAGTCGGCATGGACCCAGCCCACGCGTCATTCCTGCACCGTTTCTTCGAAGACGAAGACACCTCGGAAAGCTACGGCAAGCAATTCCGCGGCGCTTCGGCCGATTCGGAACTGGCCATCACCCAGGTGCTGCGTGAATACGACCGCCCGGAAATCCGTGTCAATCCCGCCCCTTACGGCATGCAATTGACGACGCTGCGCACGCTCTCCGATACGCAAACCCATGTCCGCGTCACCAACGTGATCTTCCCGCAGGCATTCGTCATCCCCATGAGCACCGAAATGACCATCTCGCAGTGGCATGTACCGGTGGACGACACGCACTGCTACTGGTACGCGATTTTCACCAGCTTTGCCGGTCCGGTGGACAAGCAGCAGATGCGCGAACAACGTCTGGCCACCATCGAATTGCCGGACTACATCTCGCGCAAAAACAAGCGCAACAACTATGGCTACAACGTCGAAGAGCAGCTGACCCAGACCTACACCGGCATGGGCATGGACATCAACGTGCATGACCAATGGGCCTGTGAATCGCTAGGCCCGATCCAGAACCGCACCCGCGAGCACCTGGGCACCACCGACAAGGGCATCATCGCCTACCGCCGCATGCTGGTCGGCGCCATTGAGGCCGCTCTGTCCGGCGAAGCCGTTCCCATGCAGCCCAATTCCGCAGAAGCCGCAGCCCTGTACGGCCCGCCTTCCATCGACGGGGTCGCCGAAGCCGACCGCACTGATGCGTACTGCGAAGAAGCCGACCTCCTGCGCCGCCGTGGTTCCGACTGGGCCAGCGCCCGCCTGCAGGCCTGAAAGAAGGGTAGCCAACATGGCCAGTTTTGTTGAACGCTTCAATCTCTGGTCGGAAGACCAGCAACGTCAGGCAGATGAACTTGCCGCGCGTTTTGCCGCCGGCGGCGTGGACACCGTCCGCTTCGCCTGGCCGGATCAGCACGGCATTCTGCGCGGCAAAACACTGGTCGCGGCAGCGGCTGGCGCGGCGCTGCGCAACGGGGTGAACCTGACGTCCACGCTGCTGGCCAAGGACACCTCGCATAAAACGGTCTTTCCCGTGTTCTCCAGCAATGGCGGCTTCGCCATTCCCGGCCTGCAGGGCGGCGCCGATGTGACCCTGGTGGCGGACCCTTCCACCTTCTGCATGCTTCCTTGGGCGCCGCGCACCGGCTGGATTCTGTGCGACGCCTATATGAGCGACGGGACGCCCTGTCCCTTCGGCACGCGGCAGATCCTGCAGCGCGCCATCCGCGAACTGGATACCCTGGGGCTGGATTTCATCGCCGGGCTGGAGGTCGAATTCCATGTTTTCCGGCTGGACGATGCCCGCATGGGCCTAGAAGACTCCGGCCAGCCGGGTGAACCGCCGCGCGTTTCCCTGCTCACGCACGGCCACCAGTATCTGACCGAGCTGCGCTATGACCGGGTCGATGACCTGATGCAATTGCTGCGCACGCAATTGCTGGCGCTGGGCTTGCCCCTGCATTCGCTGGAAATCGAATTCGGCCCCAGCCAGTTCGAACTGGTCTTCGGCCCGACCCGCGGCCTCGCACCCGCGGACACCATGGTGTTGCTGCGCAGCGCCATCAAGCAGATCTGCCTGCGCCACGGCTACCACGCCACCTTCATGTGCCGGCCGCGCATCCCGAATGTCATGTCCAGCGGCTGGCACCTGCATCAATCGCTGTGCCGCAAGGATAATGGCGCCAACGCCTTCATGCCGGACACCGATGAGCATCCGCTCAGCCCCTGCGGCATGCATTACCTGGCCGGGCTCAAACAGCACGCGCGCGGCGCGGCCCTGTTTGCCAGCCCGTCGGTCAACGGCTTCCGGCGCTACCGCCCCTTCTCCCTGGCGCCGGACCGCGCCATCTGGGCCCGCGACAATCGCGGCGCCATGCTGCGTGTGCTGGGCGGCCAGGGCCAGAATGCCAGCCGCATCGAAAACCGCGTGGGCGAACCGACCGCCAACCCCTACCTTTACCTGGCGGCGCAGATTTTCTCCGGCCTGGACGGCATCGCGCGCCAGCTGGACCCCGGCCCCTCTGCCGACGCCCCCTACGAAACCGCAGCGGAAAACCTGCCGCGCTCCCTGCCGGAAGCCATGGCCGCGCTGCGCCAGGACACCGTGCTGACCCAGCAGATCGGCCCGGCCTTCATCGACTACTACTGCCATATCAAACAGGCCGAGCTGGACCGTTTCAACCTCGAAGTCAGCGAGTGGGAACAGCGCGAATACTTCGATATGTTTTAAGGCGATAGCATGCCCACCATCCACTACATCCTCAAAGACGGCAGCACCCGCAGCATAACGGCCAAAGCCGGTGCCAGCGTCATGGAAACCGCCATTCACAACAACATACGCGGCATAGATGCCGAGTGCGGCGGCTGTTGCTCTTGCGCGACCTGTCATGTCTATGTCGCCGATGCCGATATCAGCCGCCTGCCGGCGCCGGACGACATGGAAGACGAACTGCTGGACGGCGTGGCCAGTGAGCGCCAGCCTGGCAGCCGCCTGAGCTGCCAGTTGATTCTGACCGATGCGCTCGACGGCCTGACCGTGCGCGTCCCCGAGAGCCAGTCATGAATCCCGCCGGCTCCGCGTCATCCTCTTCGCGCCCGCCGCCGCTGGTGATTGTCGGCGCCTCTTATGCCGGCACGCAGCTGGCCGACAGCCTGCGCCGCCTGGGTTATGACGCGCCCATCATCATGCTGGGCGACGAGGCCCATGCGCCTTACCAGCGCCCGCCACTGTCCAAGGGCCTGCTGAGCGGCAAAAGTAGCGCGGCCAGCCTGGCGCTCAAAGGGCCGGATTTTTTCCGCGAACAGGACATAGAACTGCGCCTGGGCACGCGTGCCGTGGCCCTGGATCCGGGCCGCCAGACACTTTCCCTGGCCGATGGCTCAGCGCTGCGCTATGGCGGCCTGGCTCTGGCCACCGGCGCCCGCTGCCGCACGCTGGCCCTGCCTGGCGCCAGCCTGGCGGGGGTGCATAACCTGCGCACACTGGATGATGCGCTCGCCCTGGATGCCGCTCTGTCCGGAGCCAGCCGCGCCTGCATTATCGGCGGCGGTTTCATTGGCCTGGAAGCCGCGGCGGCGCTGACGGGACGCGGGCTGAAGGTCACGCTGATCGAAACCCATCCCCAATTGCTGGCGCGCCGCCTGCCCGCCACCATGGCCTGTTATCTGGAACAAAAACAGCGTGATGGCGGCGTGGATATCCGGCTGGGCCAGGGCGTCCGCCAATTGCGCGGCGCGGCTGGCCGTGTCACCGGCGTGGAACTGGCCGATGGCAGCGTGCTGGATTGCGATCTGGTCGTGCTCGGCATCGGCGTGCAACCCAATGATGAACTGGCCCGCCAGGCCGGTATCGCCTGCGACAACGGCATACTCACCGATGCCTTGGGCCGTACCGATGCGCCGCATGTCTATGCCATCGGCGACGTTGCCAATACCTTGCAGCCCGAGGTGCCCGGCATGCCGCGCCGCTTGCGCCTGGAGTCCATTCAGGCCGCCAATGACGGCGCCCGCGCCCTGGCCTCCGCGCTGGCGGGCAGGCCCGAACCCTATACCGGCGCGCCCTGGTTCTGGAGCGATCAGTTCGCCCTCAAATTGCAAATGGCCGGGCTGGCGCTGCCGGGCGACGAAACCGTCATCCGCGGCGATATGGCCGCGGACCGCTTCAGCGTGTTCTATCTGCGCAACGGCCGCATTGCCGCGGCGCATTCCATCAACCGTCCCGGCGAGCATATGCTGAGCCGGAAACTCATCAGCGCCGCGATTCCCGCCACGCCGGAGATGCTGCGCGACGAATCCTTCGATCTCAAGCATCTGGCTGCCAGCGCCTGACGCGTCTGCCGGCATCACAACAACGATTCATCCGCCTTCTTTGTCCACCAACAGCCACAACGGAGTTCCCCCATGAAAATGAGCAAGAGAACCTTGATCGGCGCCGCCCTGCTGTCCTGTATTGGCACAACCTTCGGGTTGCCGGCACAGGCCGAAGAGCCGCTGAAAATAGGCATGATCGCCAGCTACTCCGGCCCCTATGCCGACTATGGACGCCAATTCGATGCCGGCGTCGAGCTGTATCTCAAGGAACACGGCGGCAAGATTGCCGGCCGCCCGGTGCAAATCATCCGCAAGGACACCGCCGGTGCCGCGCCCGATCTGGCCAAGCGCTACGCCCAGGAACTGGTGGTCCGCGACAAGGTGCAATTGCTGACCGGCCTGGATTTCAGCCCCAACGCCTATGCCGTCGCCCCGATTGCCACGCAAGCCAAAGTGCCGGTGCTGGTCATGAACGCATCGTCCTCGGCCATCACCAATAGCTCGCCCTATATCGCCCGCCTGTCATTCACCGTGCAGCAGGTTTCCGACCCGATGGCGCGCTGGATGCTGGAAAACGGCGTGAAGGAAACCATGATTGTGGTGGCCGACTATGCCTCGGGCACCGATGCCTACACGGCTTTCAAGAATGCCTTTGAAGCGGGCGGCGGCAAGGTGCTGGGCGAAATCCGCACGCCCATGTCCAACCCCGATTTTTCGGCCTATGTCCAGCGCATCAAGGACGCCAAGCCGGAATCCGTCTTCTTTTTCTTCCCCTCAGGCGTCATGCCCCCCGCGTTCCTGCGCGTCTGGAAAGAGCGCGGCCTGAGCGAGGCCGGAATCAAGCTCTTCGCCACCGGCGAAGCCACCGACGACAGCTTTCTGGATGCCACTGGCGACATCGCGCAGGATTTGATTACCAGCCACCATTACTCCTACGCCCACCCGTCGGAAAAGAACCAGAAGTTCATCCGCGATTTCGAGGAAAACTTCGGCACGTCCCTGCGGCCCAATTATTTCGCCGCCACCGCCTATGACGCCATGGCCGCGTATGACCTGGCACTGGCCGCGACCGGCGGCGACACCGACGGCACCAAAGTCATGGATGCCCTGGCCGGCCTGAGTTTCGAAAGCCCGCGCGGCCCGATCCAGATCGACCCGGAAACCCGCGACATCGTGCAGACGGTCTATATCCGCAAGACGGACAAAGTGGACGGCAAACTCGTGAACGTCGAGTTCGACGCCTATGAGAACGTGAAAGACCCTGCCAAGGCAGACGCCGCCAAAGGCAAGTAAGGCAGGAGCATCTCGATGGCGACAGTGATTTTCGATGGAGTGGCCTACGGGATGCTCCTTTTCCTTTTGAGCGTCGGGCTGTCCGTGACCATGGGGCTGATGAATTTCGTCAACCTCGCGCACGGCGCCTTCGCCATGGCTGGCGGCTATGCCGCCAGCGTTGCGATGCAGCGCTACGGACTGGATTTCTTCAGTTCGCTGGCCCTGGCATTCCTGGCCGCCGCCCTGTGCGGCGCCATTCTGGAGAGACTGTTTTTCCGGCGCCTGTACCGCGCCCATCCGCTGGATCAAGTGCTGTTTTCCATCGGCCTGGTCTTTGCCGCCACGGCGGGCATCACCTACCTGTTCGGGCCGTCCATGCAGCCTTTCCGCATGCCCGCCGCGCTGGAAGGCCAGATTGCCCTGCCAGGCCTGGATATCAGCCGCTACCGGCTGTTCCTGGTGCTGGCCGGCCTGCTGATCTGGGGCGGTTTGCTTTTGCTGCTCAATAAAACCCGCTACGGCGCCATGGTGCGCGCCGCCGTGGACAATCAGCGCGTCGCCGCCGGGACCGGCATTCATGTCAAACGGCTGTTCTTCCTGACTTTCTCCTTCGGCTGCGGCCTGGCAGGGGTAGGCGGGGCGCTGAGCCTGGGCGTCATCGGCCTGGAACCCGCGTTCGCCCTGAAATACCTGGTGTACTTCCTCATCGTCGTCTGCGTCGGCGGCGCCGGCACCATCACCGGCCCGTTCATCGCAGCGCTGCTGCTGGGCATTGTGGATGTCGCCGGCAAATACTACCTGCCCGAGGCAGGTTCATTCCTGATCTACGTCTTCATGGTCGCACTGCTGCTGTTGCGTCCCAACGGCATCATTCCACGCAAGGGGCTGGCATGAAAAAGCTCTCGATTCCCCAAGACCGCCTGCCCTGGCTGGAAGCCCTGTTCTGGCTGGCGCTGGCCGCCGGCAGCCTGCTGCTGCCCGACCGCCTGACGCTGCTGAGCCAGATCCTGATCTTTGGGCTCTTCGCCGTCTCGCTGGATATCGCGCTCGGCTATGCCGGCATCCTGACCGTCGGCCACGCCGCCTTTTTCGGCCTGGGCGCCTATGCCGCCGGTCTGCTGGCCAAACACGGCTGGGCCGAACCGTTCTCCGGCCTGCTGCTGGCCTTCGCCGTCTGCGCGCTGGTGGGCTATCTGCTGAGCTATCTGGTCGTGCGCGGCTCTGATCTGGCGCGCCTGATGATCACCATAGGCGTGTGCATGCTGCTGGCCGAACTGGCTAACCGCCTGAGCAGCATCACCGGCGGCACCGACGGTTTGCAAGGCATAGAAATGTGGCCGGTATTCGGCTATTTCGAGTTCGACCTCTGGGGCAAAACAGCCTTCTTCTATAGCTTTGCCGTCGTGCTCGGGGTATTTCTGCTGGCCCGCCGCATCATCCGTTCGCCCTTCGGCCTGGCCTTGCGCGGCATTCACGACAACCGCAAACGCATGCGCGCCATCGGTTCGCCGGTGGATCAGCGCCTGCGCATGGCCTACTGTTTTTCTGCCGCCATTGCCGGTGTCGCTGGCGCCCTGCTGGCCCAGACGACGCAGTTCGTCGGCATTGAATCCATAGGATTCAACCGCTCGGCGGAAATCCTCATCATCCTGGTGCTGGGCGGTACCGGCAGGCTCTATGGCGGCATCATAGGCGCCATCATCTACATGGTGCTGCACGATGCCTTCGCCGAACTGAACCCGGAGTTCTGGATGTTCTGGATCGGCATCTTCCTGATGGCCATGGTCATGGTCGGCCGCGGCGGCGTGCTGGGCCTGATCTCCCGCCTGTTCACTGTGGGGAAAGCACGATGAAATCGAATGGCAGCACCCTGCCCCTGCAAACCCGGGGCCTGGGCATACGATTCGGCGCCTTTGCCGCCGTCAATGATGTCAACCTGCTGCTGGAGCCGGGATCGCGCCAGGCGCTGATCGGCCCTAACGGCGCGGGAAAAACCACGCTCATCAATCTGCTGACCGGCGTCCTGCGCCCCAGCAGCGGTAGCATCAGCCTGGGCCGCCAGGATATTACGCAGCACTCCTGTGACCAGCGCGCGCGTGGCGGGCTGGTACGCACGTTTCAGATCAATACGCTGTTTCCCAATCTGACGCCGCTGGACTCCATCGTCCTGGCCATCTGCGAACGCGAAGGGCTGGGCGCGTCCTGGTGGCGCAGCCTGCGGCGCCTGCCGCACATTCATGCGGAAGCCCATGAGCTGCTGGGCCGGCTGCGCCTGGACAGCGTCGCCGCCATTCCCGTGACCGAACTGGCCTACGGCAAGCAGCGCCTGCTGGAAATTGCGCTGGCCATGGCGGCCCGCCCCCACATCCTGCTGCTGGACGAGCCCGCCGCCGGGATTCCTGAAGACGAAAGCGGCGAGCTGTTCGAAGTGATTGCGGCACTGCCCGAAGACATCAGCATCCTGTTCATCGAGCACGACATGAATCTGGTCTTCCGTTTTTCCAAACGCATCTCCGTCCTGGTCGCCGGCAGCATTCTTGCCGAAGGCGAACCAGCAGACATCATGACCGATCCGCGGGTGCGGGAAGTCTATCTTGGTTCCGCAGGAGTTCCCCATGCCTGACGCGCTGGTTTTCGACGCCGTGACCGCCGGCTACGGCAATGCCGTGATTCTCGACCGCCTCTCGCTGCGCCTGCCCGCCGGCCAGAGCCTGGCCATTCTGGGGCGCAACGGTGTCGGTAAAACGACACTGCTGGAAACATTGATGGGCAATACCCGTGTCATGGGCGGCGCCATACGCTGGCAGGATGCCGACATTACCCAGGCCGCGCCGCACCAGCGCGTGCGGGCCGGCCTGGGCTGGGTGCCGCAGGAACGCGAAGTGTTCCCGTCGCTGACCGTCGAGGAAAACCTGACCACCGTCGCCCGCCCCGGCCCCTGGAACCTGGCGCGCGTCTATGCGCTGTTTCCCCGCCTGCGGGAACGCCGCGGCAACTACGGCAATCAGCTCTCCGGCGGCGAGCAGCAAATGCTGGCCATAGGCCGGGCCTTGATGACCAACCCGCGCCTGCTGCTGCTCGATGAACCCATGGAAGGCCTGGCCCCCATCATTGTGGAAGAACTAGCGCGCGCCATCATGCAGTTGTGCGAAGAAGACGGCCTGCCCTCCATCGTGGTCGAACAGCACCCGGTTCTGGCCTTGTCCATGACGCATCAGGCTATCGTGCTGGAACGCGGGGCCGTGTGCCACGCCGGCCCCAGCCAGGAACTGGCAGCAGATGCCGGCTTGCTGCAACGCCTGCTGGGCGTCGGCATGTCAGGCGCGGCTCCCCCTCACTGCGCCCCCGCGGCGCCCGTACAGGATATTCAGGCATGAAACCCGTCGCTATTTTTCAACACACGGAAGTCGGCGCCCCAGGCAGCGTTCCCGCCATTCTGGACGCCTTGCAGGTGCCCTACCGCCTGATTCCGATTGTCGATGGCGCGCCGGTACCGGCCCAGGCCGATGCCTTTTCCGGCCTGATTTTCATGGGCGGCTACATGAGCGTGCATGACCCGCTCCCCTGGCTGCAGCAAGAAATGGCGCTGATCCGCCAGGCTGCCAGCCTGCGCATCCCCCTCTCCGGCCATTGTCTGGGCAGCCAGATCATGGCCGTGGCCCTGGGCGGCGACGTCCGCCGCAACCGGCAACCCGAAATCGGCTGGCAGCACATTACCGTCACCGATGCGCCGCAGGCGCCCGCCTGGCTGTCCCGCCCGGCAGGGCAGGAACTGCTGACCTTCCAATGGCATGGCGATACCTTCCACCGCCTGCCGGACGGCGCCGAACTGATTGCCGCGAGCGATCACTGCGCCCACCAAGGTTTTGTCCTCGATGGCATCCACATCGCCATGCAATCCCACCTGGAAATGACGCCCGCGCTGGTCCGCCTGTCCGTGGAGCGCAATGGCGCGCAACTCGACCGTGAGGTAGCCGCCGGCAATCCGGCAGTCAGTTCAAGAACCGACACCTTATCCGGGCTGGAAGAGAAAACCGCCAGCCTGCATGCCACGCTGGCGCCGCTCTATGCGCACTGGGTACGGAATCTGCGGACATGAAAAAACCCGCCAGTCCTGATGGACTGGCGGGTGCCTCAGCACGGAAGCTGGCGGCTGGCGGCTGGCGGCTGGCAGCTGGCGGGCAAGCTTATTCTTGCGCGCCTATGGCTTGCAGGCCGGCCAGCGCGCAGGCTGCGTCGATGTCGCCGGTAGGCGCGCCGCCCACGCCGATGCCGCCCACCAGCGCCCCGCCAATACGGATGGGCAAACCACCGCCCTGGATCACCATGCGCGGGTCCAGGTCACGCATGCCGGCATTGGCCGGGTTGCTGCTGATGAACGCGGCCACGGCAGCGGTATCGCGCCCCAGCGCGGCAGCGGCAAATGCCTTGCCCTGCGAGGCCGAACCCGTTTGCGGGCCAGCGTTATCGCCCTTGAGCAACACCTTGGTCGAACCATCACGCGCAACCACGGCGACACTGACATTCTGGTTCTGGGCGGCGCAAGCCTTGACGGCGGCATTGGCTGCCTGGCTGGCCAGCTCCAACGGCAAATAGGGCGCCGTCGGCAATGCCTTGGGCTGGGCCATGACGGCGGCGGGGCTGAGAATCACGGCGGCAAACAATATCGAACGGATCATATCTGACTCCTGTGGACGGCTTGAAAAGGTGTAGCTATCGTAAAACGCCCGCTGAGTCCGCACCATCCGTAGCCATGACGCCCAAACCGGTAGTTCTACTGAGACGCGGGCTGCCCGCCCTCCATCCACAAGCGGGTCATTTCCGCTTGCGAGGAAGTCCCCAGCTTGGCCCCGATCGCGGCGCGGTGGCTGTCCACCGTCCGCGGCGAAACACCCAGACCATCCGCAATCTGCCGGCTGGTAAAGCCCGCCGCAATCCGTTCCAGCACCTCGCGCTCGCGCTGCGTCAGTGTCCCCAGCAAGGCCAGGGTTTCAGCCTGTTCCGCCTGTTGCCGCAAGCGCCGCGTCAGCAAGGCCTGCCCCTTCTGAATGGCGTCGATCAAGTCCTGTTCGTCGATGGGCTTGGAAAGAAAATCCACCGCGCCGTTGCAGAATGCGCGGCGGCAGGCTTCCACATCGCCATGCCCTGAAATGACGATGGTCGGCCAATCTATGCCCTGCTCCAGCAGCTGTTCCTGCAGCTTCAAGCCCGAAATCAGCGGCATGCGGATATCCAGGATCAAACAGCCTGGCTCGCAACGGCCGATCTGCGCCAGGAACTGGCGCGGATCGGCAAAGCCGGTCACCGCCATATCCACGGTACTGAGCAGCAAAGCCAAAGCGTGCCGGACAGCATCGTCGTCGTCCACCAGATAGACCGGATGATTCATGCGTTCTGCTCCTCTGTCTCAGCCAGGCATGGCAATGTCACGCGAAAACATGCGCCCGGCCCATCCTTTGCCGCCAGCATGATCGTCCCGCCCGCCCGCTCAACCAGCCGCTGGCTCAAAGACAGGCCCAGACCCGTGCCGCCAGGCCGCGTAGTCGCAAACGGCATGAACAATTGCTCATGCATCTCCGCTGCCACCCCCGGCCCGTTATCGCGGACATCCAGAATGGCCGTACCGTCTTCCCGGCGCAGCATCAGCCTGACCTCGCCCCCGCCAGCGGCCGCACTGCCCGCTTCTATGGCATTGCGCACCAGATTGAATACCACCTGTTCGATTTCCACCGGATCCAGCCTGACCCACACAGGCTGCACGGCAGGCAGCACGCTCAGCCGCACGCCGTGTCTGGCGGCTTCGCCGCTGAGCAAGGTTTGCACATTGCGCAAGGTTTCCCTCAGGTCGAAACGCTGCGGCGCCGTGGGCCGGGCGCTGGACCAATTGCGGATGCGCTCAAGAATGGCCGAGGCCCGCCGCGCCTGCGCGATATTGTCGTCCAGAATGCCAGCCAGCCTATCGGCTTCGCCACGCGCCAGCAAGCGCCGGCCCGCCTGAGTCTGCGCCAGAATGGCCGTCAGCGGCTGAGTCAGTTCGTGCGCCATGCCGCTGGCCATTTCCCCCAGGGCATTCACCCGCGACGCATGCGCCAGACGCGATTCCAGCGCACTGTAACGCGCCTGCTCCATGGCGGCGCGGGTACGCGCCCGCTGCCTCAGCATCAGCCAGGCGGTGCCATACAGCAGGCTAAGCGCCAGCAGCAGCAAGGCCGTCGGCCAGGGCGGCAAGCGCTCGGCCAGGCCAATGCGCCTGCCTGTCTGCAATAGCAAGGGCTGCGAGGCGCTGCCGATAGGCGCCACGGCGCGTGCCGCATTGGTCTCAGGCTCCTGCCCCGCCAGCAGCGTGCCGTCCGGCAAGGCCAGCCCCAGCGTTACGTCGTGCTGGCGCCAGAATGGCCCGGCGTCATCCAGCAGGCGCCCAGCCTGGATATCCAGCATGACGCCATATCTTGCCGCCTCATTGTTGGGGCTGCGCTTGACCAAAAGATAATGATCCGCCTCTTCGGGATGCGGCAATACCGCCAGCCTGCCGCCGGACTGTTGCGCCGCCTGGCGCACCAGCGCGCTCAAGGCCGGGCTCAAGGGCCGGGTAGTGGCCGCCGGCGCCGCCGGATCCAGGGGCACCAGACCAACCGCGACAATACGCGGATAGAACTGCTCAATCGTGGCCGCGACATCCAGGAACAAATCATGCCCGCCGGCCTCGGCCGTCGCGATTGCCGACAAGGCCGTCAAATGGGCATCATGCTGATCCGCGCGCTGCGCCACCTGCCGGCCCAAGGCATCACGGGCCTGGGCCATTTCGTCGCTCAATACCGTGCCGCGCCAGGCCGCCATCAAGGCGCAGGCTGCCGCCATCAGGGCCAGCCACACCGCCCACACCAGCCAGCGTCTTTGGCCTTGCGGCGATTTTTCTTCTGTCATCGCTGTCCTCCGGCCCGCCCGGCCCTGCCTCGCCTGCGGCGGCACAACAATCCGCTATGATGATACAGGATACCTATGCCACTCTCCCGAGGGAGTCCCCATGTTCGACAACGATACGCAAACCGGCGCCAGCCCCGAGCAGGTTATCGCCTTCTGGCGCGACGCCGGTCCAGCCCTGTGGTTCGCCAAGGATACCGACTTCGACCAGCGCTTCCGGCAGGCCTTCATGGCCGACCACCTGGCTGCCGCCC
>NZ_JBQEKA010000059.1:0-14122 GCF_052103615.1 Kerstersia sp.
GTGCCTTGCTGGTCAAGCGCGGCGATGCCGACGCGCTGATCTGCGGCGTCAGCAGCCGTTATGACAACCAGTTGCGCTACATCGACGATGTCATCGGCCGCAAGCCTGGCATCAAGGCCTACGGCGCGCTGAATGTGCTGATGCTGCCGGAACAGACTCTGTTCATTACCGACACGCACGTCAACGAAAATCCCGACGCCGAGGAACTGGCCGACATCACGATCCAGGCCGCGCACGAAATGCGCCGCTTTGGCGTGGAACCGAAGATTGCGCTGCTGTCGCACTCCAACTTCGGCAGCCGCCCCAGCGAATCGTCGAACAAGATGGCCCAGGCGCGCGAACTGCTAGCGCAACAGGCGCCTGACCTGGAAGTCGATGGCGAAATGCACGCGGATTCGGCCTTGTCGGAAAAAATCCGCAAGCTGTCCTACCCCGACAGCACGCTGCACGGCCGCGCCAATCTGCTGGTCATGCCCAACCTGGATGCCGGCAACATCACCTATAACCTGCTGAAGATGACCGGCAGCCACGGTGTCGCCATGGGCCCCATCCTGCTGGGCGCAGCCCTGCCGGCGCATGTGCTGACCAACAGCGCCACCGTGCGCCGCATCGTCAACATGACGGCTCTGGCTGTCGTGGATGCGCAGCAGCACGCTGCAGCGGCAAACTGATGCGTCACGCTCTGCCTCCGGGCAGAGCGGCCATCCCCCCTGCCGCCCTCTGAAAACAGGCAGCTGTTTGACGGGGCGCGGCAGATTGCAGGACGGTTCCCGCATAGGCCCGCAGCGCCAGCCATGCCGCGCATGCAGGCGGCAGCTTAAGCGCTGACAGCCGAACGCACTGAAGCTGAACGCACTGAAGCCCAACAAACAAAAAATCCCGGCGGACACCACTCCGCCGGGATTTTTCTTTGGCTGACCGCCATGACGCCAGGCGCCTTGGCAGCCGGTCAACACCGCACATCCAGGTGCGGCTGTCTCCCGGAACACTGCCCCACGCAGTGTTCCGCCTCCTCCATATCCGATGACTACCGCCAGAAGCCGCAGCGGTCTAACACGTGCACCCGGCAACCTGCCCGAGACAGCAGGCGCGGCCCACACCGCACTGCCGGATGCCTTCTTCCCGCCGCCACCGGAAAACGGGAAAAAGTCACTGCCTGATTAACGGCGATCCGCCGCGCTCAATGCTGAGCCGCGAATTGCGCTTCCTCGGTGGAACCGGTCAGGGCCGTGGTCGATGAAGCGCCGCCCTCGACTGCCTGGGTCACCGCATCGAAATAGCCCGTGCCCACTTCGCGCTGGTGCTTGACCGCCGTGAAGCCGCGCTCGCCCGCCGCGAATTCCTTTTCCTGCAACTCGACGAAGGCGCTCATGTTGCGGCGCGCATAGCCGTAGGCCAGATCGAACATGCCGTAGTTCAGCGCATGGAAGCCCGCCAGGGTGATGAACTGGAACTTGTAGCCCATGGCGCCCAGCTCACGCTGGAACTTGGCAATCGTGGCGTCATCCAGGTTCTTCTTCCAGTTGAAGGACGGCGAGCAGTTGTACGACAGCATTTTGTCCGGGAACTGGCGGTGCATGGCCTCAGCAAAGCGGCGGGCATATTCCAGATCCGGCACCGACGTTTCGCACCAGACCAGATCCGCATACGGCGCATAGGCCAGGCCGCGCGAAATGGCCTGTTCAATGCCGGGACGCGTGCGGAAGAAACCTTCCACGGTGCGCTCGCCCGTAATGAAGGGGCGGTCGTTTTCGTCCACATCGCTGGTCAGCAGGTCAGCCGCGTCAGCGTCGGTGCGCGCCACCAGCAGCGTCGGCACATTCAGCACGTCGGCAGCCAGGCGGGCAGCCGCCAGCTTCGCCACGGCTTCACGCGTCGGCACCAGCACCTTGCCGCCCAAGTGGCCGCACTTCTTGGCCGAAGCCAGCTGATCCTCGAAGTGCACGCCCGATGCGCCCGCTTCGATCATGGCCTTCATCAGTTCGAAGGCATTGAGCACACCGCCGAAACCGGCTTCGGCGTCGGCAACGATGGGCGCGTAGTAGTCGATATAACCCTCGTCGCCCGGATTGCGGCCTTCCATCCACTGGATCTGGTCGCAGCGTTGCAAGGCATTATTAATGCGGCGCACCACCTGCGGCACGGAATTCGCCGGGTACAGCGATTGATCCGGGTACATTTCGCCCGCCAGGTTGGCGTCGCCCGCCACCTGCCAGCCCGACAGATAAATGGCCTTCAGACCCGCCTTCACCTGCTGCATGGCCTGGTTGCCGGTCAAAGCGCCCAGCGCATTGACGAAGGGTTGCTCGTGCAGTTGCTGCCACAGCTTTTCTGCGCCGCGGCGGGCCAGCGTATGTTCAATGCCGGCCGTGCCGCGCAGACGGACCACTTCCGCCGCGTCGTAATCGCGACGGATGCCCTTCCAGCGCGGGTTCTCCGCCCAGTCTTTCTGCAATGCACGGATCATGTTCTCACGGGTGCTCATGGTTTGCCTCCTCAGCAGCTTCTTTGGATTGACGATGAAAAAATTGAAACCGTTGGGAGAAATTCTAAGTTTTATATGCGCCGCAACATTCCTCTTACCCCTATACAAGATAAATTAATTTATTCTTTATATTCAATAAGTTAAAAAACAATCACCACACTATGAAAAGATACATCCGAGATGTGAAATATAATTTTTCGCAGCGCAACAAACATTTTTCATCAGGTAAGCAAGACTTTTCACCATATAAAATATGGGCATTGTTTTTTATGTTTGCCGAGCCCTGCCATGAGCCATTCTTCCCTGCCCGCCGCAACCCTGCTGGGACAGACCGTCAGCTACCCCGAGCACTATGATCCCAGCGTGCTGCAAGCCATCCCCCGGCTGGCCGCCCGCCAGGTGCTGGGCCTGACCGGCCCGCTGCCCTTCCAGGGCGCCGACATCTGGCGCGCCTACGAACTATCCTGGCTGAACCCGCGCGGCAAGCCTGTCGTTGCCATGGCGACGTTTACCTTGCCCGCCGACAGCCCCAATCTGATCGAGTCCAAATCCTTCAAGCTCTATCTGAATAGCCACAATCAAACCCGCCATGCCAGCGCCGATGCCTTGCGCGCGCAACTGGCGGCAGATCTGTCCGAGGTGGCGCAAGCGCCCGTTGGCGTCGAACTGCAGCTTGAGGCAGCGGCCATGGCGGCACCCGCCCTGGCCGAGCTGCCAGGGCTGTGCATAGACCACCTGGATATCGACGTCGATCATTATTCGCCCGCTCCCGGACTGCTGGCCTGCCTGCCCGGCGCCAGCACCGCCGAGGAAACGCTGGTGTCGCGCCTGCTGCGCTCCAATTGCCCCGTCACCGGCCAGCCGGACTGGGGCAGCGTGCAAATTCATTACCGCGGCCCCGCCATAGAGCATGCCGCCTTGCTGCGCTACATCATCTCTTTCCGCACGCACACGGGCTTTCATGAACAATGCGCCGAACAGATCTTCCGCGATCTGATGGCGCGCTGCGCACCGTCACTGCTTCGCGTCCATGCCTGCTATACCCGCCGCGGCGGCCTGGATATCAACCCATGGCGCGGCACCCCCGGGACACGGGCGCCTGCGCCGTCACGCACGCCGCGCCAATAAACAATCAGGCAGCCGGACATTGTCCGGCTGCCTGATTGCATTCGTCTAGATGGATCTGATGGTTCAGCGTGAGCGCTCGCTGATGATGGGCCAGGCCCGCTGCATGTAAAACAGCATGGACCACAAAGTGAGAATGGCCGCCACGATAATCAGCACGCCGCCGATCTGGCGCGCTGGAAACCAGGAGATGGCGTTATCCAGCAGCAGGCAGGGGATGGCCACCATCTGCGCGGCGGTCTTGAATTTGCCGATGCGGTGCACGGCCACGCTGGCAGCGGCGCCAATTTGCGCCATCCATTCGCGCAGGGCCGAAATGGTCAGCTCGCGGCCGATGATGATCAGCGACACGAACACATCCACCCGGCCCAGATCCAGCAGCACCAGCAGCACGGCGCTGACCATCAGCTTATCTGCCACCGGATCGAGAAAAGCGCCAAAGGCGGAGGTTTGCTGCCAGCGGCGCGCCAGCCAGCCGTCAAACCAGTCGGTCAAGGCCGCCAGCACAAAGGCGGCTGCCGCGATGACATCCCGTGCGGGCACGGACAACCAGGATTCGGGCAGATAAAACATGCCGACCACCAGCGGAATCATGACGATGCGCAGCCAGGTCAACAGGATGGGAAGATTCAGCGGCATGGAAAATCAACGATGTTTACAACGGCGTATGCTAACCCAGGCAGGTTGCGGCGTCAGGCGCGCCGATCAGATTGGCGCCCCTTCGAGCCATTCTAGCGCCAGTTGCCCTGAAACGCCCAGCCTGCCTGCCACTTCATGCATGATGCAAGCGTTAAGCCATCAATGCAGCGCGTCATAAATACGCTGAGCCAAGCCTTGTGAAATGCCTTCAACCGAGGCCAGGTCATTGACGCTCGCACGCACCACACCTGCGAAACCGCCAAAACGCGCCAACAAACGCTGGCGGCGGCGGGCGCCCACCCCTTCGATTTCTTCCAAGCGTGACACCAGCCTTGCCTTGGAACGCCGGGCACGCATGCCGGTAATGGCAAAGCGGTGCGCCTCATCGCGAATCTGCGCCACCAGCATCAGGGCGGCCGATTCCGGCCCTAGCGCCCGAGGCTCCCGGCCGTCGGCAAACACCAGGGTTTCCAGCCCCACCTTGCGGCCTTCGCCCTTGGCCACACCGACCAGCGTGCCAATATCCAGACCCAGCTCGCTGAATACCTGGCGCGCCATTTCCACCTGGCCGCGGCCGCCGTCAATCAGCACCAGCCCCGGCATGGGCGCATCGCCATCCGCAACCTTACCGAAACGGCGCGACAGGACTTGCCGCATCGCGGCATAGTCATCGCCCGGCGTGATACCGGCGATGTTGTAGCGCCGGTAAAGCGTGGGCTGCATTTCGTGATGGGCGTAAACCACACAGGATGCCTGCGTCGCTTCGCCAGCCGTATGGCTGATATCGAAACACTCGATATGCAGCGCATCCAGCGTCTCAGGGTCAGTATCCAGTTCCAGGGTTTCCGCCAGCGCCAGGGTGCGCGCCGTGCGCGCGCCGCTTTCACTCAAGGCGCGGGCCAGGGCCAGGCCCGCATTCTGCTGCGCCTGCTCCAGCCACGAGCGCCGGATACCTTGCGGGCGCAAAATGACACGCGACTTCCGGCCCGCCTGCGCCGACAGCAGATCCAGCAGGCTGGGATCAGGCCAGGCATGCGAACAGACCAGCACCGGCGGCAGCGGATGCGCCAGATAATGCTGGGCGGCAAAAGCCGCCAGCACCTCGCCCAGCTGGATCTCCTGCTGGCCCGCCGTTTGCGCCGGAAAGACAGCCCT
The DNA here is from genome assembly GCF_052103615.1 of Kerstersia sp. Classification (NCBI taxonomy): domain Bacteria; kingdom Pseudomonadati; phylum Pseudomonadota; class Betaproteobacteria; order Burkholderiales; family Alcaligenaceae; genus Kerstersia; species Kerstersia sp. The sequence goes on from NZ_JBQEKA010000059.1 coordinate 5,405, forward strand.
GTCGCCCAGATGCCGCCCGCCGCGCACCATGGCCAGATTCACGCAGGTACGTCCTCCCGCACTGGCCACCGCGATAATGTCCGCGTCCTCGGCATCGGCGTCCTCCATGGTCTGCTGATGCAGAATGCTGGCCAGCGCCCCCATCTGGTCACGCAAGACAGCTGCCACCTCGAAGTCCAGGGACTCCGATGCCGCGAACATGCGCTGCTCGATTTCCTTGAGCAAATCTTCCGCCTTGCCATCCAGAAAAGCAGACGCTCGCTGCACATCCTGCTGATAATCTTCCAGCGACACCTGCCCCGTACAGGGGCCGGAACAGCGATGGATCTGATACAGCAAACAGGGCCGGGAACGGTTGGCATACACCGCATCCTCACAGGTCCGCAGGCGGAACACCTTCTGGATGATCTGCATGGTTTCACGCACTGCGCCGCCATTCGGATACGGCCCGAAGAAACGGCCTGGCCCGCTGGTCGAACCGCGGTAATACGCCAGCCTGGGGGCCGCATGGGCGCTCAGCTGTATATAGGGATACGACTTGTCGTCGCGGAAAATAATGTTGTAGCGCGGCTTGAGCTGCTTGATCAGGTTATTTTCAAGAATCAGCGCTTCAGCCTCGGAACGCGTGACCGTCACTTCGATGCGCGCGACCTGCGCCACCATCAAGGCAATCCGAGGGCTAGCCAGCGTCTTCTGGAAGTAGGAAGAGACGCGTTTCTTGAGGTCCTTGGCCTTGCCGACATACAGCACTTCGCCATTGGCATCCAGGTGCCGGTACACCCCTGGCAGGCCGGGCAGCTGCGCCAGGAAAGCCTTGATATCAAAGGCTTCACTTTCCCCGGCGGCACCCGCCTGATCCTGACTGCTATCCATCATGCGTCCGGCGGCTAGGCCGCGCCATGCGCCGAAGGAAAGCCCGCCAGCTCATCGACCTGCTGACGCGCCTGGCGGTACAGCGGCTGAGCCTGCAAGGCCTGCCAATCAAGCGGCACGCTGCGCGGCAGCAAGCGCTGAATCCGCGCCGCCGCGGTCATATCCACGGGCCGCGCCAACCGGGCCAGCAGTTCATCGGCCAAGTCCGGGCGGTTGCACACCAGCACCATGTCGCAACCCGCGCCCAGCGCCGCTTCGGCACGCGCCAGAATATCACCGGCAGCCGTCGCCGCCTCCATGGTGAGGTCGTCGGAGAACACCACGCCGTCGTAGCCCAGACGCTCGCGCAGAATGTCCTGAATCCAGCGGCGCGAAAAACCGGCAGGCTGATCGTCCACCTGGCGGTACACCACGTGCGCCGGCATCACCGAAGGCACCACCGCATCCCCCAGCCAGACATATGGCGCGCCGTCTTCCGCCAGAATGGCTTCCAGGCTGCGGTCATCGACCGGCATTTCATGGTGGGAATCCCCTTCCACATAGCCGTGGCCGGGAAAATGTTTGCCGCAATTGGCCATCCCGGCCAGCAGCAGGCCGTGATTGAGCGCTCGCGCCAGGCTCGCCACAATGGCCGGTTCACGATGGAAGGCGCGCTTGCCGATGACCCGGCTGCCGCCATAATCCAGATCCAGCACCGGGGTAAAGCTCAAATCCACCCCGCAGGCGCGCAATTCGGCGGCCAGCACATAACCCGCGGCAGTCGCCAGGCGCTGCCCCAGGAAAGGATCCTGATCCCAGGCTTCGCCCAGCGCACGCATGGCCGGAATATGGGTAAAGCCATCCGTGCGGAAACGCTGCACCCGGCCGCCTTCGTGATCGACCGCAATCAGCACAGGGCCGGGACGGGCCGCGCGGATCTGCGCCGTCAGCGCCTCCAGCTGGGCGCGGTCCTGGTAATTGCGCGCGAACAGAATCACGCCGCCAGTCAAGGGATGGGCGATGCGCGCCGCTTCCGCGGGCGTCAGCGACAGCCCTTCCACATCCACCATGACCGGGCCGGGCAGCAGCGCACTACGGGTTTCCACGCCAGACATTTTTGCTATACCTTTTTTTCTACGATGACCGTGGCGGCAGCCAGATCGGTTTCATCCGTCAGGGAAATATGGGCTGCGCCGAAACGCGCAACATACCATTCCAGCAGCTCACCCGCCAAGACCACCACTGGCCGCCCGGAAGCCTGGTTCAGCGTTTGCATGCGGTGCCACCACATCGGATGCCGCATGCCCAGGCCTATCGCCTTGGAAAATGCTTCTTTCGCGCAGAAACGGGTCGCCAAATAGCGCAGACCGCGCCTGGGGTCGCGTTGTTTGCGCCGCTGATATACCAGCCATTCGTCAGGCCCGAGAATTTTTTCTGCGAAACGTTCGCCGCGCCGCGCCAGGGTCGCTTCCAGGCGGGGAATGCGCAGCAAATCCGTGCCCATGCCCGCAATGGTTCCCGGCATTTGCTCGGCGCCTACCGCTTGTGATGTCACACGAGTATTCATGTGGCTACTGTAGCGCAAAGCCCATGCCGCCGTCGCGTGCGCCCAGGGCTGCTCAAGCGTGCTGGAACAGCCCGCCCGGATAATTCATGACCATCGCCATCATGTTTTCAGGGTCTTGCGGCCTGGCAAACAGGTAGCCCTGCAATTCGTGGCAGCCCTCTGCCACCAGCCAATCCCGCTGCGCCTCGGTTTCCACCCCTTCGGCCACCACTCTCAGGCCCAGGCTGCGCCCCATGCCGATGATGGCCCTGACAATGGCCGCGTGATGCACATCACCCGGCAATTGGCTCACGAAGCTGCCGTCTATCTTCAAGCGGCTCACGGGAAACTGCACCAGATGCGACAGACTGGAATAACCGGTGCCGAAATCATCCAGCGCAATGGAAATCCCCCTGGCGCTCAAACGCTGCAAGGTCTGCCTGACGCTTTCCACTTCACTGATGAGCATGGTTTCAGTGATTTCCAGCTCGATATCCGCCGATTCCACGCCATGCGTATCAAGAATGTCGCAGAGCTTTTCATAGAAATCGGCTTCCAGCACCTGCTCCACCGTGATATTCACGGAAATGCGCAAACGCCGGCCCAAACGCTCCCGGATAAGCTGGCTCTGGCGGCACACTTCGCGCAGCACCCAATAGCCCATCGCGGCAGACTTGCGGGAGTCCTCGACCAGCGGCACGAAGACGCCCGGCGCAACCAGCCCGAAATCCGGGTGCTGCCAACGGATCAATGCCTCCGCGCCCAGCACCTCATAGCCCTTCGCATCGACCTGCACCTGATATTGCAGGAAAAATTCATTATTGCGAATGGCGCGGTCAATATCTTTGGTCAGGGTGGAAAGGCGGTAAATATCATGCGCCGCCTTGGGCGTCAGGTACCGCATCCCCTCGCTTTCCTGGCGGGCCAGGGTGCGGGTGCTCAGGCCCAGAACGAGATTGCTTTCATCCCCTTTGCCGTGCGCCGTCACCGAGATGCTCGCGCTGACCTTCAGCTGATGATTGCCGCTCCAGAATGGCTCGGTCATCTGGGAAATCAATTCGTCCAGCAAACTCAGCAGATCCTGCTCGGCAGCCTGCGGCAAGATAATGAGGAATTCGTCGCTTTCCAGCCGGGCCAAATAACCCTGCTGCTGACCTGCCTGCCGCAAACGCTGGGCAACTGCCAATAAAACCTGATCGCCAGCACGATGTCCATAGCGATTATTTATCTGCTTGAATTCATCCAGATCTATTAGGATGTAATAAAGCAGCTGCCCCGGAACATAATGGGCATTGATATATCGTTTTTGTTGCCAGAAATAGGACTCCGCCATCAAACGATTCGGCAAGCCCGTCAATAGGTCAAAACCTTTTTCATGGCGAGTGAAATCCTGCTCCCGCACCTCCTCGGCGAACAGGTAATAGCCCTGGGTATCGAAATGATCTAGCAGATACAGGCGGAACTGGCAATCCAGGCATTCCCTAGCCCCATGCCAAACCGCGCCGCGCGTCGCCGCCCAGGTGACCAATTCACGCCACTTGTCGAATTGCTCGTGCTGCGCTTGCAGCATCACAGGGCCAGGCGTCCGGTCTTTGAAGCCATATTCCCGGAAAATGCTGACAACGGGCTGCCCCAAACCTTTATTGGGCAGAACGTTCAGCAAGGCCGCTGCGGCAGCATTGAACCAGACAATACTGCCATCGAGATCCAGCCGGAATATGGCAATTGGAATATGGTCAAGGATGGACAGATAATTGCTGTCCTCAGGCGGTTGCCAGGTATTCTCCGGAGCCTTGTGATTGTAATTAGCCGGCACGCCATTCGGATACACCCTTACCCCCCGTTCCGAGCCAAGATTCACATACCAGCAAGCACTATAAAACATTGTTATCGCGCATGCCAATACCGGAAAAACTATTTCCAGAGCTTTATGTTAATTAATAAATATTAGTAAGCACAAAAGCTTAAGTTAAATAAATTCTTAATTTTGATAATAATTAGAATATTCTATCGAAATTCAAAACCGATATACATGACTATCCTTGCCGGTCCCGCAGAAAGGAGCACCGCTGGCCAGACAAAAAAAACGCCATGGCGCCCGAACAGCGCCATGGCGTTTTTTTTGCGGCGGCACTCAGGCCACGGCGGCCCGGATAATCAAGGCTTTCATTTCCCGAATGGCGGCTTCCCAACCCACGAAAACCGCCTGAGCCACGATGGCATGCCCGATATTCAGTTCTGAGATCCCCGGCAAAGCGGCGACTGCCTGCACATTGCCATAGTGCAGGCCGTGCCCGGCATTGACCCGCAGACCGCCCTGCTTGGCCAGCCCGACTGCCAGGCGCAAGCGTTCCAGCGCCTGGGCAGCACGCTGGCCTTCAGCCTCTGCGTAGTCGCCCGTATGCAGCTCGATCACCGTTGCGCCAGCCTGCTGCGCCGCGTCGATCTGACGCGCGTCCGGGTCGATGAACAGGGAAACGCGAATACCGGCCTCCTGCAAACGGACCACGGCATCGCGGACTTGCGCCGCATGCCCCAACACATCCAGGCCGCCCTCAGTGGTCAGCTCCTGGCGCCGCTCCGGCACCAGACAGACATCATCCGGGCGAACCTGGCAGGCAATCGCCAGCATTTCCTCGGTAATCGCGCATTCCAGATTCATGCGCGTCAGCAGCTTGGGCCGCAACGCCACGACATCGGCATCCTGAATATGACGCCGGTCTTCGCGCAAGTGCAGCGTAATCAAGTCTGCCCCGGCAGCTTCGGCGCGCAGCGCGGCTTCCACCGGGTCAGGGTAGGAAGTGCCGCGCTGTTGCCGCAGCGTCGCCACATGGTCAATATTGACACCCAATTCCATGGCTGCTTCCCCTTGCTCCGCTCGCTTACTGCTCGGCCGCTGCCGGCTCGCCGGCCTGCTGCTGGGCAGCCAGTTCCTCAGCCTTCCAGCCGCCGCCCAGCGCCTTGTAGAGCGCCACCCGGTTGTTCAAGGATGCCGCTTCCGCTTGCACCACGGCTTGCTGCGCCGAGAAATGCGAGATTTGCGCCGTCTGCACTTGCAGATAGCTATCCACCCCGGTTTCATAGCGCAGATTGGACAATTCCAGCGTGCGTCCGGCCGCCTTCTCCTGGGCGCGCAGGGACTTCAGCTGGTCGCCGTAAGTCGCCTCGCCAGCCAGGGAGTCCGCCACTTCGCGGAAGGCCTGCTGAATCGTCTTTTCATAGTTGGCGACTGCCATGTCCTTGCGCACTTCCGCCAGGTCCAGATTGGCCTGCAAACGTCCGCCGGTGAAGATGGGCAGATTGATGACAGGGATGAAGGACCATGCGCCCGAACCGCTGCCGAACAGATCGGAGAGGTGCGTGCTGGCCGTGCCGAACTGGCCGGTCAGCGAAATGCTCGGGAAGAAGGCTGCGCGCGCCGCGCCGATATTGGCGTTGGCGGACAACAGCTGGTTTTCCGCCCCCAGGATATCGGGACGCTGCTCCAGCAACGCCGACGGCATGCCCACCGGGATATCGGCGATCAGCTGGCTGCTGCCAAAGGCCGATGCGTCCGGCAGATCCGCCGGCAGTTCCTGGCCGATCAGCAGCGCCAGCGCATTCTTGGCCTGCATGGACGAACGCTGCAGTTGCGCCAATTCAGCATCAATGGCGTCACGCAGGCCCAGGGCCTGGTTCAGTTCCAGCTCGGTTGCCACGCCGCCTTCGAAGCGGGCCAGCACCAGCTCATACGATGCCTGACGCGCTTCACGCGTCTTGCGGCCCAGATCCAACAGGGTCTCGGCAGCGCGCTCAGCGAAATAAGCATTGGCCACTTCCGTCACCAGCGCAATGCGCGCCGTCCGTGCCGCCTGCTCCGTCGCCAGGTATTGCTGCAATGCCGCTTCGGACAGATTGCGCACCCGGCCGAAGAAGTCCAGCTCGTAGGACGTCATGGCCAGCCCGGCCTGATAGGCCGTGCTCAGCGCCGGGCTGTTCGGCCCGGCCGGGCGCAGCTGTTCAGCCGTCCGGCTGCGCTGCACCTGGCCATTCGCGCCGATATTCGGCACCTGGTCCGCACGCTGGATGCGGTATTGCGCGCGGGCCTCTTCCACACGCAACAGCGCCATGCGCAGATCGCGGTTGTTTTCCAGCGAAATGCCGACCAGGGCCTTGAGCTGCGGATCAAGGAAGAACTCTTGCCAGCTGATATCCGCTGCCGAACGCGCGGCCTCGGCATCCCCTTGCGTCGCGGTCCAGGTCGCGCCGGTCGGCGTTTCCGGGCGCTCATAGGTAGGAGCCAGTGAGCACGCGCCCAGCGCAAGAGTCAACGCCAGCGGCAACATGCGCACCGAGAGGCGTCCCTTGCCATGCCCTGCTTTCAAGGCATGTTGTGAATCTTGCTTGATAGTCATGCTTTATTCCCTTCTTCCTTGTCTATCTGTGCTTCTGCCGCTGCCGCTGCCGCCTGGGCACCCAACAGGCGCGGACGGGTCTTGAAAATCGACATGACGACAACAAAGAACACAGGCACGAATACTACCGCGAATGGCGTGGCAGCGATCATACCGCCCAACACGCCGGTACCGACCGCCCGCTGGCTGGCCGCGCTGGCGCCAGTGGCCAGAGCCAGCGGCACCACGCCAAGAATGAACGCCAGGGATGTCATCAGAATGGGACGGAAGCGCAGGCGCGCCGCCTCCATGGTCGCATCCAGCAGCGTGCCGCCGCGCGCATAGGCGTCCTTGGCAAACTCCACGATCAGAATGGCGTTCTTCGCCGACAAGCCGATCACGGTAATCACCCCGACGTGGAAGTACACATCGTTGGCCATACCCATCGCGCCCACCAGCACCACCGAACCCAGCACCCCTAGCGGCACGACCAGCATGACCGACAGCGGAATGGCCCAGCTTTCATACAGCGCGGCCAGCACCATGAACACCACCAGCAGCGCCAGGCCCATCAGGATGAAGGTCTGGTTACCGGCTTCCTGTTCCTGGTAGGACAGGCCGTTCCAGGCATAGGAGAAGCCGCCAGGCAGTTGCGCCATCAGGTGTTCCATTTCCTTCATGGCGTCACCCGACGAATAGCCAGGCGCCGCGCTGCCTTCGATACGCACGGCCGGGAAGCTGTTGTAGCGCACCAGCTGGACCGGCCCCTTGGACCATTCATAGCTGATGAACGTGGACAGCGGCACCATATCGCCAGTTCGGTTGCGCGCATTGAGCTTCAGGATCTCATCGAGTTCCATGCGGTAAGCCGTATCGGCCTGCACCCAGACATTCTGCATCCGGCCGTTATCCGGGAACTTGCCCAGATACGCCGAACCCAGGCTGGTGGAAATCAGGCCTGCCAGCTCGGAGAAATCCACCCCTTGCGCAGCCGCCTTGACCCGGTCCACTGTCAGCGTCAGCTGCGCGCCCGGGCCCAAGCCCGTAATACGCACCTGCGACAGCACATCGCTGGCCGAGGCCAGGCCCAGCATCTTGGCTGCCGCCGCATTCAGCGCCGGAATCCCTTGGCTGGACACATCCATCAAGCGGAAGTCGAAGCCGCTGGCGTTGCCCAGCGACGGAATCGCCGGCAGGTTCACCGTTACCACCAAGGCGTCCGGAATCCCCATCAGCAGTTTGCCCATACTGGCGCCAGCAATGGCCTCCGCGCTTGCGTCCGGAGCGGTACGGTCCTTGAAGTCCTTCAGCACCACGAAGGCAATGGCCGCGTTGTAGCCGCTGCCGTTGAAGCTGAAGCCGCGCACCGTCACCATGTTTTCGACGTACTTGTTGCCTTGGAAGTATTCCTCCACTTCCTTGATCACCTCGTTGGTACGATTCGTCGAAGCACCGGCGGGCAGCTCAATATTGGTAATGACAAAGCCCTGGTCTTCCTGCGGCAGGAAGGAGGTCGGCAAACGCATGAACAGCCAGCCCATCACCACCACGAGGATCAGGAACAGCACCATCATGCGGCCCTTCCACGTCAGCAGCTTGCCCACGCCGCGCTCATAGCGGTGCGTCAAGCGGTCAAAGTGGCGGTTGAACCAGCCGAAGAACCCCTTCTTTTCCGCCTGATGGTCGCCCTTGATCGGTTTGAGCAAGGTCACGCACAGCGCGGGCGTGAAGGACAGCGCCATGAACGCCGAGAACAGAATGGACACGGCCATGGCCACGGCGAACTGGCGGTAAATCACCCCGACCGAACCGCTCATGAAGCCCAGCGGCAGGAACACCGTGGTCAGCACCAGCGTGATCCCGACAATCGCGCCGGAAATCTGCGGCATCGCCTTTTTGGTTGCCGCTTTGGGCGACAAGCCTTCTTCGGCCATGATGCGCTCGACG
>NZ_JBQEKA010000059.1:14132-17717 GCF_052103615.1 Kerstersia sp.
ACCACCACGATGGCATCATCCACCAGAATCCCGATCGCCAGCACCATGGCGAACATGGTCAGCACGTTGATCGAATACCCCAGGAACAGCATCACCGAGAAGGTGCCCAGAATGGCGACCGGCACCACCAGGGCGGGAATCAGCGTATAGCGGACATTCTGCAGGAACAGGAACATCACCAGGAACACCAGCGCCAGCGCTTCGAACAGCGTCTCGATCACTTTCTGGATAGAAGCCTGGACATACGGCGCGGTGTTATAGGGGATTTCATACTTCACGCCATCCGGGAAGAACGGTGCCATTTCCTCCAGCACCTTGCGCACCCCTTGGGCGGTTTCCAGCGCATTGCCATCCGGCGTCAGCTGAATGGCGAATGCAGCAGCAGGCTTGCCGTTCAAACGCGAGGCAAACTGATAGCTGTCCTGGCCCAGCTCGATGCGCGCAACATCACGCAGGCGCACGGTCGTGCCGTCAGGGTTGGCGCGCAGCAGAATATTGCCGAACTCTTCGGGCGTCTTCAGCTGGCCGCTGACCATCACGATAGAAGTGGTGGCCTGATCGCTGGCCACCGGAGGCGCGCCCAGCGAACCCGACGGCACCACGACGTTTTGCTGGCGGATGGCCTGATTCAGCTCATTAACGCTGATATTCAGGCCGGTCAGCTTGACCGGATCCAGCCAGACCCGCATGGCCCGCTGGGCCGCGAACAGCTGGAACTTACCGACACCCGGCACCCGCGACACCGAGTTTTTCAGGTTGCGGGTAATGTAGTCCGCCAGATCGACGGCATCCATACGGCCGTCTTCGGCATACAGCGCGGCAATCAGCAGAAAGCTGGCGCTGCTTTGCTCGAAGCGCAGGCCTTGCTCCATCACTGCGGTAGGCAGGGAAGCCGAGACGTTGGACACGCGATTCTGCACGTCCACCTGGGCCATGTTCGGGTCCGTCCCCGGCTGGAACGTCACCGTGGTTTGCGATTGGCCGAACGAATCCGCGACAGACTCGAAATACAGCAGGTTCTTCGCGCCCGGCAGTTCATCTTCGATGATACTGGTGACCTGTTCGGACACGTCCGGCGCGGAGGCGCCCGGATAGGTGGCCGTGATGGTCACCGAAGGCGCCGCCACTTCCGGGTACTGGGCCACAGGCAGGTTCGGGATCGCAAGCAAGCCCGCCAGCGTAATGAACAACGCGACCACCCAGGCGAAGATGGGGCGTTCTATGAAAAATTGAGGCATGGAAATCTATCTCGCGATACGGTGCTGGGAATCACCTGGGGCCCTGTGGGCCTGCCAGGCGTGCTCGACCTCGCTATGAATCATTTGGCCTCCGCAGGCGCGGGGGCAGCCGGCGCTGCACCGTCGTCTTGCTGTTTCCAGGGATGGGCAATGACCTTGGCCCCCGGGCCTATCTTCTGGAAGCCCTCGACCACGACCACATCTTCCGGGGTCACGCCTTCCTGGATCACCCATTGGCCCTGATAGGAACTGCCCACCTTGACCGGCGCCACGGCAATGGTGTCGCCGTCACGCAGCAGGAACACGCTGGCGGAACCATCCGCCGCGCGTTGCAGCGCCTGGTGCGGCACCAGCACGGCATGCTCGTCATAGCCTTGCTCAAGCTTGACTCGCACGAACATGCCCGGCAGCAGTTCGAATTCCGGGTTCGGGATTTCAGCGCGCAGCTTGACCTGGCCGGTGCTGGGATCCACCGTCACGCCGGTAAACAGCAAGCGGCCCTTGTGATCGTACGGCTGGCCTTCCAGCATGACCGTCACCGGCGCCTCATCCACACGCTTCACGGTGCCGTTGCTGAACACCTTGCGCAACTGGGCCAGATCGGCCGTGCTTTGGTTGAAATCGACATAGATCGGGTCCAGCTGCTGCACAGTCGCCATATGCGTGGCGGTGGTTCCTTCCACCAGCGCGCCTTCCGTGACCAGCGGCTCGCCGATGCGGCCACGGATAGGCGACGTCACCCGGGTGTAGCCCAGGTTGATGGACGCCGACTCAAGCGCGGCCTTGGCGGCTGCCACAGCGGCTTCGGCTTCGCGCGAGGCGGCCAGCGCATTGTCATATTCCTGGCGGCTGACGGCATTGACCTTGACCAGCGGCTCATAGCGCTGCGCCAGCGAGCGGGCGCTCAGCAAAGCGGCTTCGGCCTGCTTGAGCTGGGCATTCGCCTGGCTAGACACCGCCTGCAATTGCGCGCGGTCAATGGTGAACAGCAGATCGCCTGCCTTCACGTCGCGGCCTTGCTCGAAATTGACTTTCTCCACGATGCCAGTGACCCGGGCGCGAACCTGTGCATCCCTGACGGCATCGACACGCCCCGGCAATTCGGAAATAATAGGAACACGCTGCTGTATTGCAGACACGACCTTGACTTCCGGCTGCATTTGCGGCGGCCCTTGCGGCTTATCGCCGCACGCCGCCAGCAACAACAACATGGCACCCGTTACCACGATGCGTGGCGCAGTGAAAGAGATAGGCTTGGCTCGCATAGAAACCCTGTATTGAATCTTCTTGGCGTCAGTCATGTCCTGCCCCTCCCGAGGCAACAACCGGCCATGACTATGGCAGCACGGCCGCACAACAGTACGGCCATGGGTGGAATAACGGAAAAAATTGCGTAAGCCGGGCAACCAACCCGGGTAACTCGCTGAGTGTAATGCGAAAACGACGCAATTTGCAGCACCTGAAACAAGGCGAAGTACTTGGAAAATGACGCCGCCAGCACGCCTGCTCAAGCCGCTTTCAGAGAATCTAATATTATCCCGAACAAGGTCGAGACCGGCGCCTCGGGCGCCGCATTCGGAGATGTCTGATCGTCAGCCGCCCGCGCGGCCGTCCCGCGGCCGTGCGGCGCAATCATCGAACATGCCGCAAAGATCCTGCGAGAAGCTAAGACTTGACGGACGTTGACTTCATTCCGTTACATTGACAAAAAACCGTCCGGGCGGTATCTTCCCGTGCCATGTCGATCGCTCATCAGCGTAAGAAACAGCCCGAATCAGTACGCCGGCAATTACTGGATGAAGCGGCGCGGATTGCACTGGAACACGGCCTGGCCGGACTGACCCTGCAAGCCGTCGCCCGTGAGGCAGGCGTCAGCAAAGGGGGGTTGCTGCATCACTTTCCCAGCAAGCACGCCCTGCTGGAAGCCATGTGCGATGAGTTTCTGCGGCGCCTGGATGGGCAGATCGCGGCACTCATGGAGCAGGACCCAGTGGCCCATGGGCGCTTTGCCCGCGCCTATCTGGATGCCATGTCCAGCACGCCAGCCAATGGCCCCTCGCAGCGCTGGGCGGTATTTTCCGTCATGCTGCAGTCCGAGCCGGCCTTGCGCCAGCGCTGGCATGAATGGGTCAGCAAGCGTCTGTATGATGATGCCGGCGGCAAGATTTCCGTCGCTGCCTGGATCGTCTGGTTTGCCACCGACGGGCTTTGGCTGTCGGACCGCCTGGGCAATCCCAGGCCGGACAAGCAAGAACGCTTGTCCATCATCGCCCGCCTGAGGGCGGAAACGTATCAGCAGGATGGCTGTTGCATCCCGCCCCAACCCCACTGCGAGGCCCAGCTTCGC
>NZ_JBQEKA010000060.1:0-17668 GCF_052103615.1 Kerstersia sp.
GCGCCGCCCCGCAGACCAGGCCCGCAAGCGCCGCGCGCAGGGCAAACACAGCAGGCGCGGCAGGCATTCACGCGCTCGAACAAGACAGAGCTAACCATCAAGCAATCAAACAGCATTCCAGGAAAATTCGGCCCATCATACTGTCCAACCGTCGGTTTACGCACTTTTGCGCCCCAAAACCGGCGCTTCCAGCCAGTGCCGCGCCCTGCCAGCCGCCCTGGGGCGCCCCCGGACGCCGCTTGAATCCAGCCTGCCTGCTGAATTTATGCACAATTTACACAAGCGCCAGGCCGGGAAAATTACACTGTCAGCATCACTTTTCTGTCAGAGATAGTCCAAACATCATGGACTCATTTGAATTTCCCTTGCTTTTGATTCTGGCGATGGCCTTCATGTATGCACTCATCATGGCGGTCATCTGGATAGCTTCCCGCGCCTCCGGCGGCGCCACCAGTACCCGTCTGCCCGACTCCTGTCATAGCGACAAGCGCCGCGCTTCGCGCAGCGTTACATAAGGCTTTTATCCTTCGCCAGAAAGCGCAGGCCCACCCCGGGCTCAGTCACGATATAACGCGGCGCAGACGCATCATCCCCCAGCTTATGGCGCAATTTCCCGACGAGGATGCGCAGATAATGCGCATCTTCCTCGTGGGTAGGCCCCCAGACTTCGCGCAGCAGCTGGGTCTGTGTCACCAGGCGGCCAGGCTGGCGCAGCAATAGCGATAGCAGCGTGAACTCCTTGCGTGTCAGCGCCACCGGCTCGCCATCCAGGGTCACTTCCCGCTGCCCCAGATCCACGCGCAACTGCCCGTCGTCAAAGACCGGGCTGGCCTCGCTGCGCCCGCCCGCCATGCGCAACAGCACCCGGATGCGCGCCATCAGCTCGTCCACGCCAAATGGCTTGGTCACATAATCATTGGCGCCCAGGTCCAGCAGATCGACTTTTTCCTGCTCGCCGGAACGCACCGTGAGCACAATCACCGGCACCTGCGACCACTGCCGCAGCTCGGCCAGCACCTCGCTGCCATCCTTGTCCGGCAGGCCCAGATCAAGAATGACAATATCCGCGCCCTGGCTGCCCAGCAAGGTCAGCCCCTGCTGGCCGTTTTCCGCCAGCAGCGTGGCATAGCCCTGGGAACGCAGGCTGATATCTATGAATTTGCGGATCTGCGGCTCATCGTCAATGATGAGCACCCGTGCCGCCGGCGCGGCAGCGGTGGTATCGGTTTGACTGGTCACAGCGTCACTTATCCTCTTCGTCACTTTCCAGGACTGGCGGCTCGCCCCAGGGCAAGGTCATACGCACGCAAGTGCCCTTGCCATCCGGGCCAGGCAAGGCCACCACGCTGCCCATATGCGCGCCAACGATGCCCTGGACAATCGTCAGGCCCAGGCCTGTGCCATGGCGGCCCCTATCGCCGCGTTCCACACTGTAGAACATATCGAAAATCCGCCGCCGCTCGTCTTCGGGAATCCCAGGCCCGCGGTCGGAAATATCTATCTGCAATTGCCCGGCCTGGGCCGGACGCACCCGCACCAGAATCGGCTCGCCTGGCGGCGAGAACTTGGCTGCGTTTTCCATCACATTGAACAAGGCCTGCTCCACCAGGGCCGGATGCACATGGATAGGCGCCAAATCTGGCGGAATATCGTGCGACACCCGCACCTGCGGCTCATAGCGCTGCAGGCGGCGCGATGCCGACCCCACCAGTTCGTCCATGCCTATCCAGTCCCGCGTCAGCGTCAGCCCTTGCTGCCCCAGCCGGGTCATGTCCAGCAGATTCTGAATATAGCGGTCCAGGCGTTCGCCTTCCACATGGATGGTTTCCAGCAAGCTGCGCTGGTCTTCTTCGCTCATATCCTTGCCATAGCGGGCCAGGCTGTCGGCGGACCCTATCATGGACGACAAGGGCGAGCGCAGATCATGCGACACCGATGACAACAAGGCGGAACGCAGCCGTTCTGTCTCACTGGTGACCCGCGCGGCCTCCAGCTCTGCGACCAGACGGGTGCGCAGCGCGGCCTCGGCAATATCATCCACCATGCTTTCCGCCAGCCGGCGCTGCTCAAAAGAGAGCCGCCCCGTATCGGCCGGGAAACGCAGGCCTATCACACCCAGTGTATCCTGATCGGAACGGACGGGCAGGAACCACCACGACGAACCGGACAAGGTATCCGTGAACCGGCCGCTGCCCTGCCCATGCTGCTGCGTCCAGTCGGCCGCCGCCAGTTCCCGGCCATTCAGCGCCGCCGCCGGCGGCAGCTGCACGGCGGTGTCCTGGCCGATGCGCATCCAGGTTTCGGCCCGCAAGGCCGCGTGCAAGGCCGCCGATCCCGCCGCGATCACCTGCCCCAGATCGGCCGCCTTGGACAGGCGCCGCCCAAGATCCTGCATGGCCGAAGCATGGGTATTGGCCGCCCGCAACGCCACCACCTGCATACGCAAGCGCGACGCCAGCCGGCCTGCAATCAGCGCTGCCGCCAGAAACAGCAGCACCGTCGCCGCCCCGCGCGGCGCGCTGATCATAGGCGTGAAGCGCGGCTCAATGAAAAAGAAATCGTAAGACAGAAAGCACAAGGCAGCCGTCATCACCGCCGCCACCATGCGGGTGCGCGATGCCACCAGCATGACGGCCACCAGATAGACCATGGACAAATCCTGCAAGCCCAGCAGCATATCGGCCAGCGCCGCCATCACGGTTGCCACCAGGCTGGCCTGCAAAACGAACATGGGTTCGCCCCGCACCAGCCATTCCCCGCCGGTATCCGGCCAGCGCGGCAAGCGTTTGCGCACTTCCGGCGTGCTCACTATCGTCAGTTCATAATGCGCGCCGCGCCGCAGCAACTGTTGCGTCAGGGTGCGATTGAACATGCGCGCAATCGGCCGCTCGCGCGTGCGGCCGATCACAATGGATTTCGCGCCCCGGGCGGCACCGGCATCCAGCAGGGCCTGGGTAATATCGGTGTTATGCAGCACTTCCGTTTCGCCGCCCAGCGCCCGGGCCAGCGCAAAGGCGCGGTCCAGTTCCATCTGCCGCTGCTGCTCCAGCCTGGCGGCGCGATCCGGCCGCAGGCTACGCATGCCGCGCCGGCCCGCTGGCCGGGTCGCTTCAGCGGAACTGCCGGTATCCACCGTGACGACAGACCAAGGCGCGCCGCGCCGCTCCGCGATGCGGGCCCCTGCGCGCACCAGGTATTCCGATTCGCCCAGGCCATCAATGGCAATCATCACATGGCGCTGAATCGGTATGCCCTGCAGACCGCGCGCGGCACGCGCCTCGCGCAGATCGGCATCCACATGCTCGGCCACGGTTTGCATCGCCAGCTCGCGCAATGCCGTCAGGTTCGATGGCGAAAAGAAAGCGCGCAGCGTCTGGCTGGCCTGTTCCGGCAAATGCACCTTGCCCTGCTTGAGCCTTTCTATCAGCTCACGCGCCGGGAGATCCACCAGCCGGATATCGCGCAATCGTTCAAACAGCGCATCCGGTATGGTCTCCGTTACCCGGACGCCAGTGATTTGAAAGACCAGATCATTGACACTTTCCAGGTGCTGGATATTCATGGTGGTAAAAACATCTACCCCGGCATCCAGCAGTTCCTCCACATCTTGCCAGCGGCGCTCGTGGCGGCTGCCAGGCGCATTCCTGTGCGCCAGCTCATCCACCAGGACAATGGCGGGTTTACGCGCCAGGATGCCATCCAGATCCAGTTCCTCAGGCGCGCCTGGCGGAAATGGCGTCAGGCGGCGCGGCAGCCTCGGCAAACCGGCAGTCAGCGCCTGGGTTTCATGGCGGCCATGGGTTTGCACCACGCCGACCAGCACATCCCGCCCCTGACGCAACAGTTCCTGCGCGCGCGTCAGCATGGCATAGGTTTTGCCGACACCTGGCGCCGCGCCCAAAAACACGGTCAGACGCCCTGCCTTCTGCTGCCGGGCTTCGCCCGGCATGGCGTCTGTCTGGCCCGATTGTCCGGCTCCCATCATGTCTTCATCCTCATCTTGCGCCGGCCCGCCAGGCCATTCCCGCCCCTATGCCGCCAGCAAGCGTGCAGTATCCTCCATCCGCCTGCACGCTACATAAACTCTGCATAAATTCGGCTGGCCCGCGCCACCGCGCACCAGCCACAGGCCCAGGTGCAGCCGCCTGCGCCGCAAGCCCAACAGCGTACCGCCTGCCCAGAACCTAGGGAAAACCCTTGCTACTCAGCAAACACGGCATGAATTTACGCCGAATTTACGACCCGCCAGCAGGGGAAGGGCTATCGTATGCCCGCCAGAAGCCCGTGGATACAGTCATGCCTCAAATACTTCAGGACATTACTTTCATTCTTATCGTAGCAGTGCTGTTCACTGCGCCCCTGTACTGGATCAACCGCCCCAAAAAGAAACGGGGCGACGACACCGGCCGTCAGCCCCTGGCTGGCCTTGCAGGACTTGCGCGGCGCAAAACACCCCGCGCAGACTGAAGCGGACGCCCTGGGCGCCCGCCTCACCACTGCCCCTGCTCAGCTGTCTTTTTCCATATACAGTGTCTGCGTCGGGAAAGCGAAATCCGCGCCGTGCTGCTGCACGATATCAATAATCTTCAGATAGACGTCCTGCTGCGCATCCAGCCAGGCCGCCCATTTCGTCGTCTTGGTAAAGCAATACACCATGATATTCAATGACGAATCGGCAAAGGCATTGAAATTGACCAGCATGGTCTGAGTCTGGTCGATATTGGTGTCCTGCATCAGCATCTTGCGGATGTCCTCGACAATGATGCGTATCTTGCCCGCATCTTCATACCGCAGACCGATCTCGACCTTGATGCGGCGATTGGTCATGCGCCCGGGGTTTTCCACGCTGATCGACGAAAACAGGGAGTTCGGCACATAGAGCGGCCGATGATCGAAGGTCATGATCTTGGTCAGGCGCCAGCCTATCTCCACCACTGTCCCTTCAATATTCCTGTCCGGCGAACTGATCCAGTCGCCAATATTGAATTGCCGGTCGAAATACAGCATCGTCCCGGAAAAAACGTTGCTCAGGATATCCTTGCCTGCCATGCCGATGGCAATCCCGCCGATACCGCCGAACGCCAGCAGGCCGGACATGCTCAGCCCGAAATGCTCGCCGAAGAAAAGCAGGATCGTGACAAACACCACAAACTTCATGACCCGCGCAATCATGCGCGCTGAAGTGGGATCGCTGCCTTTTTTGACCTGATTCTTTTCCAGCCGGTTGATCAGCAGCGACAGCTGGCGCATGAAGACCCAGGCAACGACCAGCACCGCCACCACATCCACCATGCGCGGCGTGATCCAGGTAACGTGGTAATCCTCTATCGCCAGATGGACATATTGGCGCGCAATGGCCACTGCCGAAAACAGCGCAAGCATCTGCACCACGTGCACAATGATGCTGCGCGACCAATTCCGCTTGCGCCGTTCGACCATCGCGATGATGACCGCGACGAGCAAACAGGCCACCAGAATGCCCGCGCCGATCAAATACCTGACCAGTAAATCGTGATCGTCCACACCTTCTCCTTGTTGCGCAACGCTACCCGCGTACCGTCAGCAGCACGGATTATAAAGAGTGGACTGCGCGGCTGCTGTCATGTCTGTAACCGACTTACCCCCTGCGCGGCCCGGCACGCTCGCGGGCGGCCCGGCGCTTGCCGGGATGGCTCGCCCAGCAGCCCGCGCTCAGCCTGCCGTGCCGCCGTTCAGCCAGCGCCGGTAGGCGCTGCGGGTCAAGGCAGAGACAGAATCCAGCACTTTCTCGCGGCTGACCTGATGGCGCACCTGCAAACGGGCGTCGGCCACCAGGCGGGACTTGCAGTACCAATGGCAGCTATGCTGGAACAGATACAGTTCTGCCGATAAATGATAGGCGCGCTGCTTGGGATCCCAGCCTTCGGTGTTCTCCGCCACATACTGAAACCCTGCCGCATGAATCGCCAGCAAAGCGCGGAAATCCCGTGTTGCCGACGGCAACAGGCGTTCCAGATAGGGAATGCATACCGCGAAGGTGCCCATTGCGGTCGCCTGGCGGCTTTCCTTGCCCATGGACCTGGCCAGCGTCTGGGCCTGTGCCGCGACAGCACGCTCGGCCTGCGCAAAGGTTTCGAGAATCTGCAACTGGCGGGCTTCCGACGGCTCGCGAATGGCCCGCGCATACCCTTGCGTCAGGGTTTCCATATGCCGTTCCAGCTGCAAACTGGCCAAATGGCTGCCCAGCAGCAGAATACGCGCGCGCTGGTAACGCGCGCGCACGACCTGCCCCACCAGAGCCGCCGCCAACAGGGTCAATACGATATCCATCGCGTCCTTTCACGATTGCGCCGGCATATGATCTGCCGATATATGAGCTGCCGATATATGAGCTGCCAATATGCGAGCTGCCGATATGCCAGATATACCCGGCATGCCCAACACTGGTTTGGCCAGCTGCCAGGCAGGCCTGCCAGCGCGCAAGCAAAAAGGCCCAAACCGAAGTTTGGGCCTTTTTTGAATTTGGAGCGGGAGACGAGTCTCGAACTCGCGACCTCAACCTTGGCAAGGTTGCGCTCTACCAACTGAGCTACTCCCGCATTTCGTCTTGCTTGCGCTGCAACGAGAAATAAATAATAACCCGCCAAAACCAAGGAATCAAGTGTTTTGGGAAATTTTTCTTCAAGCCACCCAAACATCCCTTTTTAGCCGGCTTGCTGATTGCTGCCAGTTGCTACCGAGTACTGCCAGAAACAGGGCTGATGCCGCCGCGCCCGCCGCTCTGGCGGCTGCCTTTTCTTCTTGCCCGAATCCGCCTGGCCGGCCCGGCCCTGCTGGCGCTGGCTGATCTTCCGCGCAGCCAGGAGGCGGCTGCGCAAGCGGCCAGTCCGCCCGGATTGACGGTGTCCGCTTGTATCAAAAACGTTTCATCTATACACAGCCAAACCATAGAAAAACTGCACTTCTAATAGGAAAATTAACTAGTTTGAGTGTTGGAATCGTCACATTTGAAATGCTACCTTAGTGGGTTGATAGCCATGCCCCGCGCCAGCACGCCCCAGGCGCTGCGCCATGGGCATGGTTTTCCTATTGATGTTTCCTCTTTTCGTGGAGCTGTCGCAAATGAGCGTGGAAACCGAGCCAACCCGTCCGGGCCCTTGGCTAGAATCATTGACGAAATTGCAGCCTGCTCCGTGGCGCTGGGGCCGCTCCATCCGCGCTGCCCTGAGCGTCGGTTTGCCTTTTCTCATTGGCCTGCTGAGCAATGACCTCATGACGGGGATGTGGGTTGCCATGGGCGCCCTGATGCAGACCACGGGTGAACGTAACGGGACTTATGACTCGGTGTTCCGACATATGGCGCTTGCCGCGCCGCTCGGCGCCCTGGGTTATCTGGCGGGATATCTCGGCCTGCTGCCCTGGCCCGCTACCGTGGCATGCATGGCGCTGCTGGCCTTTGCTGCCGGCATTCTCAGCAGTTATGGCGCCGCGCTGTCCGTCGGCTGCTTGCAGGCCCTGCTGGTTGCCTCCATTGCCATCGGCGTGCCTGGCATCGCCCCGTTCTGGCAGCCCGCCCTGCTCTATCTGGTCGGCACCTTGCTGTACGCCGCCCTATTGGGAATAGAAGCCCTCTTCTTTCACCAGCGGCCGCGCCGCAATATGCTGTCCGGTCTGTTCAATGCCCTGGCAACGTTAGCGATGAACCGCGCTGAACAGCGCCCGATAGACGAGCCGCGCCGCCAGGTCACAGCACGTTTGGCCACTGCCCACACGGCGCTGCTGCACCAGCGCCGCCGCATGGCTGGCCGCAGCCTGGAACAGGAACGCAGCGCCGCCATCCTGCAACGCAGCGACGCTATTTTCGCGGTCCTGCTGGCTTGTGATGATGCGGATGCATTACGCGCTGCTGCCCAGCGCCTGCACCAGATCTCTGGCGCGCTGACAGCAACCTCGCGCTTTGCCGCCACGGCGCTGGGCACCCCGGATTCCGACCTGGACCGCCACCTCCGCGCCCTGACGGCACTGCTCAACTCGCAGGCAACCTTCGATCCGCCCCTGGAAACCGCTACCGCTCCCGCTCTTCCGCCCTCCGCGCACCAGGTCAAAATCCGCCTGTCCGACCGCCTGATTCCCAGCCGTGACACCTGGCTATCCGCTGCGGCGCTGGCACTCGCCATCGCGATTGCCTATGCCATGCGCTGGCTTGACAGCGATGCGCACTGGTTCTGGATTCCCCTGACCGTCGGGCTCATCATGAAACCCGATTTCGGCTCTATTGTCGCGCGCTCGCTGCTGCGCAGCCTGGGCACGCTGGCCGGAGTCGTGATTGGCGCAGCCATTCTCCTGCTGATCCCAAAAAGTATCGTCTTTGTGCTCGTCATGGCGATCCTGGCGGCCTTGCTGCCCTGGGCCATGCAGCGCTCTTATGCACTGCAGGCCGTGGTCCTGACTCCCTTGATTCTGATGCTGGTCGATATCATTCTGCCCGGCGGCAACGATCTGGCATTTGCGCTGCAACGCCTGCTGGATACCGTGATAGGCGCCGCCATCGTCATCGTGTTCGGCTATCTGGTCTGGCCCAAAGGACATCAGCCGGAAATTGCCGCACAGTTCACGGCCATCCGGCGGACGCTGGCGGATTATTTACAGGCCTGCCTGCCTGAAACGGCCGCGCCCGGCCTTGCGCCCGACACCCGGCCAGCGCAGATCCGGCAGTACCGCCGCCAGGCCTATCGCCAATTGACCGGCTTGCGCGCCCAGTTGCAACGTTTCATGTGCGATCCGCCCCCTGCCGGCTCCAAAACTGCCGCCTGGTTTCCCCTGCTGGACAGCGCCGAGCGGCTCTGTGATGACATTACGATTTATTCAGTGCAGACCACCCAACCCCCAGCCGAAGACATGCGCCACGCCTTAGCCCTGCAAGTGGAGCAAATCGGCAATGCGTCCCTGCGCCCGCACCCGCCCCAGCGCTGGCCAGGACCGCGCCCCAGCTGCCCGGAAGCCCGCCTGATCGAACGCATAGACAGTGAACTGCAGCATATGCGGACACTGTGCTCGTCGCGCTAACCCCTGGCTAACCCCCGGTTGCCGCTGCCGCCCTATCCGGGCGGCGCTTTTTTTTGGGCGGCGCCCGGCTTACATCCGGTCGAACGCCGAGCCGACATGCGGCAGGAACAGCCTGTCGTAGGTTTTCAGCAGAAAAGCGTCGGTCATGCCAGCGATATGGTCGCAAATAATGCGCAGACGCTCGCCCTCCGGGGCCTGTTGCCAGCGCTGGTGCACATCCCTGGGGAGAAACGCCCGGGGTTCCGAAGCCAGGGCTTCAAAGACCGCAATCACCAGACGCTGCCCCTTGAATTCCATTTGCTGCACACCCGCGCTGAGAATGACAGTTTCCCGTACCGCCGTCTTGAGAGTTTCCAGAAATGCCATGGCATCCCTGGGCAGGCTGGCGCGGTAACGCAGTAAGGGCGCTTCAAAACCGGGGTCGGTCTGTACGCAGCAATGGCTGATGAAGTAATGCACCAGCCGGCCGATGAAGCGTTTGCGCCGCCCGCCGTCGCCAAACAGGCGGTCCACCAGCCAGTCATGAATCTCGGACAGCGACTTGCCTGCCATCTCCTCCGCATAGCGGCCGCGCAGGTATTCCAGAAAGCAAACGCATTTCTCCCAGGGCGCATGCTGGCGGAAATCCTCAGGCGCGATCAAATCCATGGCCAGGGCGTCTTCCAGGTCATGCACGCCGAACGCAATGTCATCGGCAATATCCATGATGCTGCAATCAAAAGACTTGTGCCCGGCCCGCCCATGCTTGCCTGGCGCGGGCGGCTCGACCGCCGTGAAGCGTTCCCGGTCGGCGGCGCTCAGGGGCTCCAGGATCCAGTCCACCACATCCTGCTCGCTATCCAGGTAGCACTTGGGCGGCCGGGAGGCCCGCCGGTCGATGATCTGTATCGTGCTGGGTCCGCTTTCCAGGCAAGGCTGCAAATCCGGGTTCATCACCCGCGAATACGGCACCGGGTACTTGAGCAGGCTAAGCATGGCCCGCCGTGTCAGATTGGCGCCGGCATGCTGAGAAAACTTCTCCAGCCGCGACACTATCCTCAAGGTCTGGCCATTGCCCTCGAACCCTCCGGCGTCACGCATGCAATAGTTCAGCGCCACTTCGCCGCCATGGCCAAACGGCGGGTGGCCCAGATCATGGGTGGCGCCCGCCACCTGTATCATGCTCAGGCTGGGCAGATGAGGATGGATTTCCGCATAGTCGGCATTGCATTCAAACTGCCGCACAATCCCTGCGGCGATCTGCGCGACTTCCAGGCTATGGGTCAGGCGGGTGCGGTAAAAATCATTGTCCCCCGGGCTCAGGATCTGTGTCTTGCCCTGCAAACGCCGGAACGATGCGCAGTGAATGATGCGCGCATAATCAACATCGTAAGGGGTACGCACGTCGGATTCGACGGGCGACCAGGTTTCGCGGCGTTGCTGCCAAAGCATGACTGCCTCCTTTACAGACGACGAACAGATAGACTGAGGGACTGAGAGACTGGCTGCTGCCAGCGCTGCCCGGCTGGCTGGGCCATGCCCCTGGCAGCAGCCGGCCGCCCGCCAGCGGTACGGTAACATGCGGCAAGCCAGGGCCCGCGCGCCCGGCCCAGGCCAGCGGGCCGCCTGACACGCGGCGCGTGCCGGAACCACGAGAAAAATATGCTACAGCAGACCGTTTCCTCCCCATCCGGCCAGGCTGCCGGACTTTCCCTGAACATCGGTTTTATCGGCGCCGGACGGCTGGCGCGCACCTTGGCCTGGCACAGCCATGCACGCGGATTGCGCGTCACGGCGGCCGCCAGCCGCACGCCCGCCAGCGCCCAGGCGCTGGCCGCACGCATCCCCGGATGCGCCGCGCACGGCACCGCGCAAGCTGTCGCCGATCAATGCGATCTGATTTTCGTGACTACACCGGATGCCGCCCTCGAAGCCACGGTAAGCGCCTTGCGCTGGCGCGCCGGCACACGCGTGGTGCATTGCAGCGGCGCCACCGAAATTACCGTGCTCCGCGCAGCAGCGGCAGCCGGCGCGCTGACTGGCGGCTTTCACCCCATGCAAACCTTCGCAGACCCGCAGACGGCGCTGGAAAAGCTGCCTGGCTGCACCATTACCATTGAAGCCGCAGCCCCGCTGGATGCCGAACTGATCGCGCTGGCCCGGCATCTGGGATGCCGTATCAATCATCTGCCGCCCGGCACCCGGGCGCTTTACCATGCTGCCGCGGGCTATGCCTCGCAATTCATCAACGCGCTCCTGGCCGATGCCGTCAAAATGTGGGCGTCCTGGGGGGCCAGTGAATCAGAAGCCCTGCAGGCGCTGATGCCGCTGGCGCAGGGTACCCTGGCCGCCATCGCCAGCGGCGGCGCCGCAGCCAGCATGCCCGGCCCGGTTTCACGCGGCGACACGGGGTCTGTGGCCCAGCACCTGCATGCGCTGGGTGGCTTTGACCCCGGCACCCTGCCGCTATATACCGAACTTTGCCTGCGCACCGTCGATATGGCCCAGGAACAAGGCCGCATCAACACCGCCCGCGCCGCCAGCCTGCGCCAATTGCTGACAGCGCCGCGCCACTGATACAAGCGCTGTTTTCCTTGCCAGCCCGGACAGCCCGTCATCCCGGTGGCTTTTCCGGACTGTTTGCCCTAACTCTTTGCCCTGACAGATTGCCGCCCTCCTTTCCCCCACAACACTGCGGACACCATGCCTAATCAACGCTCACACTCCCTCCAGCAAGCCCATCGCGTCCTGGACTGGAACCGGAAATACCTGAACCACGGCTCGGCGCTGTCGCCGGAAAGGATCGGGGAATGCTTTGCGCCCGCTTTTGTCGTCGAGGCCAATGGCCGGCGCTATCAGGCCAATCACCAAAACTATCAGGCATTCCTGGAGGACATGAAGCGCAGTTTGTCCGGGATCGAATACCAGGTGGATCATGAAGTGGCTGACGAGCATTCCGCCGTCTTCGCCATGCGCGTCACCATCAGCAAAGTTGATGGCAGCAACGAACATTTCAATGCCGTCCTGCTGACCCGGTTCGATGCGCAGGGCAAAGTGACACTCTGGCACGAGGTCTATGTTCCGCAGCCAGGCCAGGGCTAACGCAAGCCTTTCTGCCGCGGTGCAAACGCCTGCGGCAGGCCCAGCCCCCTGTCATGCGCCCGTCATGCTCGGCTGCGATACTGGAACGCGGCGAACCAAGGCTCAGGCCCGGTTTCGTCTCCGCCCGGGCAGCCTTGCCGCGCCCGAAGAGAACCACTGGCTTTTACCGGAAACCTTTGCATGTCTTCGACCTTGTTCCTGTCCCGGCAGTCCATCCTGGCCAAGCGCCTGCTGCCTGCCACCTTTGTCCTGGCCCTGCTGGCCGGCTGCGGCAGCAGCCATGACAAGAACGACCCCGAGCCTGCGCCCGAACCCACGCCTACACCAACCCCCAGCTCGCCCTATCTGGATGCGCGTCCGGGCGATGTGCTGAAAGTTCAGATCAAGCAGCTGCATCCGACCCAGCCTTCCGTCGGCTACGACCAGATCTACTACCACCTGGGCCGCAAACAGCCGGACCTGCAACGTTTTCAGCCCAGCGCCGACGGTTACCTGGGCGACGACGACAACGACAACTACTCGCGCTATCTGTACCGCACCGAGCGCAAGCGCATTGACGACTACTGCGCCGATAACGGCCAGGGCGGCGTGGCCAGTTTCACGCAGACCGGTTCGAGTCTTGCCGACAGCACCAGCTATACCTGTTCCCTGCCCGCCCCCACCGCCGATGCGGCCGCCGAGATTCTGGCGCAGCTGAAAACCGTTGTGGTCGGCCCCGGCGGCACCCTCTACCTGACCGACGGCCACCACACCTTCACCACGCTGCGGGAATTGGCCGATGGCGGCGATGAACTGCCGGTGTGGGTGCGTGTTGCGGCCAACTACAGCGGCGCCGAAACCCAGGCCAGCTTCTGGCAACAAATGCAGGACGCCCGCTACGTCTGGCTGGAAACGCCAGACGGCCAGGCCATCACCCCCGAGCAGCTGCCCGAGCGCCTGGGGCTGGATACGCTGAGCGACGACAAATACCGGTCACTGGTCTATCTGACGCGCGGCATGGGCTATGACAATGGCGCCTTGCCTGAATTCGCCGAATTCTACTGGGGCAGCTGGCTGCGCGAGCATGGCCCCGATCTGGCCCAATATACGCTGACGGATCTGGCCCGCGCCCGCGTGGAAGTGAAAAACGGAACCGTCAGCGCCCGCAGCGGCGACAGCACCGACAGCTATATTGCTGCCGTGCGCGATGCCGCCATGCGCATGGTCGCCCTGACGGATCAGGACCCGGTGGCTGGCGGCAAGCTGGCAGGCGAGCTCGGCCGCCTGGACGCACCCGCCGCGGCCAAGGACTGGAATGATTTCATGGAAGACGACCTCTGGCGTACCGACACCAATAACAGCGGCCGCTACCGCACGGCTGGCAAGGCCTGGTATGCACTCAAATACCGTGAATGCGGCGGAGCGGCCAACACGCAAGCGGATTGCTGGCAGCAGCCCTGAACGGTTTGGCGTTCCGCCTAGCGGCGGCTGGCCCTTCTTCCTATCGGGGGGCTGCCCGCAAGATTGTCCGTGAGACGGGCCGCATCGCCCAGTCGTAACTGTCACTGCCACTGCCACGGCCACCGATGCGGCCAGCACGCGAATGATAAGCCTGGCCCGGACACAATCCGCGCCAGGCTCAAATTCATGCTGACGCGCTATCCGCCCGCCAGGGGAGCGAGGAAAGCCATGGGAGCCAGGAACACTTAGGGAGCCAAGGGCGCCAGACGGGCCTGCGCCATGGCGATCAGTTCCTCAATCACCGGCTCTGCCAGGCGTTTATCAATCGGTTTGCCTAGGATGACGAACTGCGTCGTCAGGAAACTGAGCACAGCATCGAACAGAATGCCTGACACCACGGCCTTGGCCGCTCCGGCGCGGATCTGCCCGCGCTGCTCGTGAATATCAAACAGGCGCATGAACACCTCGAACCACACCATCGGGCCATGTTCATACCAGGTGCGCCCGGCCTCGGGGAAGCGGGTGGAACCGGCAATCACCAGGCGGTAGAAAGCCACATGGCGCGCATCAGCCACCACATTGACCAATTCTTGCAGGATAGTGCGCAAGCCGTCCGCCAGGCTGACGGCGGAGACATCAATGGCGCGCAGCTGCGCCAGGAACTCGGCGCAGAGCTGCTCCACGACGGCGGCAAACAAAGCCTGCTTGCCGCCGAAGTGATGATAGACCGAAGCCTTGGAGCCGCCTGCCTGTTGCACGATGGCATCCAGGCTGGCGGCCGCGTAGCCATGCTTGAGGAAATGCTCGCAGGCCACTTGCAGCAATTGCTGCTGCCGTTGCCTGCCGCGCTCTGTCGCCGGAACTTTCTTGTGCTGAGAAGCGGCGGCAGAGAGTTTGGGCATGGGCAGTTCAGAATCGCTTAAGGCTGTTTGGGAAGCGCATAAGCTATCACATAATCACCACGGTCAGGCGACTGCCGCGCGCCCCCCGCCGCCACGACCACGAACTGGCGGCCGCTTTGCGGCGCGATATAGCTCAGGGGTGTCGCTTGCCCGCCAACCGGCATGCGGCCCTTCCACAACTCTTCGCCGGTTGCGATATCCAGCGCGCGCAGATAGTAATCCTGGGTGCCCGCGTAGAACACAAGACCGGAAGCCGTGCTGACGCCGCCGCCCAGGGTAGGCATGCCCAGCGGAACCGGCAGGCCTGCCTTGACGCCACTCACCACGGCATCTTCCACCGTACCGGCAGGCGTCTGCCAGACCAGCTGACGGGTATTCAGATCCACGGCGGCAAACACGCCCCAAGGCGGCGCATTGCAAGGGATGCCCAGCGGCGAATTGAAGGCTTCGTGATCAATCACAAAAGGCGTGCCTTGCATGGGATAGGTGCTGCCCACGCCATGACCGGCCACCAGTTTGTTTTCATCCACGTCGTCACGCGGAATCAATGTGACCACCTGAGGGATGCGGATGTCATTGAGGAACAGATAGCCGCGGTCTTCGTCGATCGCCGCGCTGCCCCAATTGAAGCCGCCGTAATAGCCGGGATACAGCAAGGTCGGCTGGGTCGAAGGCGCGGTAAATTCACCTTCGTAGTTCAGCTTGCGAAACGCGATACGGCATGCCAATTGGTCAAAGAACGTCGCGCCCCACATATCGGCTTCCGTCAGCGGCTCGGCGCCCAGCGCGGGCATGCCCACAGAATACGGCTGGGTCTTGGCCACCCAATCACCCGCCGCCGCTTTCTGCGGCACCGGACGTTCTTCCACTTGCGCCAACGGCGTGCCGTCGCGGCGGTCCAGCAGGAATATCTGGCCGCGCTTGGTCAATTGCACCAGCGCCGGGGTCACGCCGCCCTTGCCATCCGGAATGTCATACAGGGCCGGCTGCGCGGCCATGTCGTAATCCCAGATATCATGGTGAACGGTCTGATACGTCCAGCGCTCGCGCCCCGTCAGGATATCCAGCGCCACCACGGCAGACGAATGCTGCTCGGAAGTTTCCGGGCGGTCACCGCCCCAGAAGTCCGGCTGCTGATTGCCGGTGGGCAGGTAAACCAGGCCCAGGGTTTCGTCAAAAGCCGGCGTGGACCAGACATTGGGCGTGGCGCGCGAGTAGCTGCCCCCTTCCGGCGGCAGCTTGGTAATTTCCGGCTGCCCCATATCCCAGGCCCAGAGCAATTCGCCGGAATCCGCGCTGAACGCTCGGATCACGCCGGAAGGCTCATCCACGGAACGTCCATCGAATGTCCAGCCGCCAATGATGATCATGTTGCGCACGACTGTCGGCGCCGAAGTCAGGTAGTACCAGAGCACATTGTCGTAATCGACCTTGCCCATCCCCACCGTCAGGTCCACCGAGCCATTCTGGCCGAAGTCTTCGCACAGCTCGCCGGTTTTGGCATCCATCTGCAGCAACCGGGCATCTATCGTGGTCATCACGATACGGCTGGCGCAGCTGCGCTGGCCATCCTGCGGCAGACTGCCGCTGCCCAGAGCCGGGCGGGCCGCTTTCCAGGCGCTATCTTCCGCGAAGACATAAGGTTGCTCGACCTTGGCAGGCTCGTAATAGCCCAGCCCGCGGCAGCGGTTCCAGGTTTTGCGGTCTTCCACGCCGGGATCGAACGTCCAGCGTTCCTTGCCGGTTTCCGCGTCCAGCGCAATGACTTTATTGAGCGGCGTGCAGACAAACACCGTGTCATCAACCTGCAGCGGCGTATTCTGGAATTCCGAGGCGCCGTCCGCGATTTCTCCCGTCCGGTAGGTCCAGGCCACTTCCAGCTGATCGACATTGCCCGGATGAATCTGATCAAAGGGCGCGAACCGCGTGCCTGCCGGCGTGCGGCCATAATGCTGCCAGTCACCGCCCGCATCCGCCGCGGCGCTGTTGCGCTGCGCCTTGGGCGCGGCGGCGGCGTGAATCACGCCATGCGGCTGGAACACTGCCACGCCGCCCGCGATCAGGCCCAGGCCCAGCACGCCAGCCAGCCAATGCGGCCCCCGGCGCGAACGCACGCCTGGCAGTTGCGGCAGCAGCAAAGCCAGCACAAACGCCAGCACCAGGAAAGGCGCCAGACGCGGCACCAGCATCCAAAAATTCAGGCCGACTTCGGCCCATGCCCAGACCACGGTCGCCACGGCCGTCAGCCCGAACAGCCAGGCCCCTGCGGCACGCCGCAGCGCCAGCAGCCCGCCGGCAAACAGCAAGGCCAGGCCTGCCACAATGTAATACCAGGAACCGCCCAAGGCGGCGAGCTGGATACCCCCTGCCGCCAGCACCAGGCCGATGACGGCCACGACGGCGCCGAACAAGGCCAGCGGCCACCGCCGCTGTTTAGGGCCGGTATCCGGGTCAGCTTTAGCTGTTGTCATATTCAAGATCACCATTGAAAAGGGAAACGTCGCAAAGACTCAAGGGCACCATGCCCCTCCCCTGGAACCACTGAAAAATTTTCAAATCTCAGGCTTTCTGCCTGCCGAACCGCCGGAAAAGCCATTGAAGCCAGGCATCCGCAGCCGCCGGGCAGCCGCGGAAAAGACGGTTGATTGCGGGCCAAAACGGAATAAAAATGACTTGCCGCGCCAGCCCCCAATCCTGTACTGTACCGTACAGTACTATTGTGTGTCATTCATAACCCATGATGCGGCGCGGCATGATCCCGCCTGAAATACTGGGTCTTCCGGGCCAGCAGAGCGCCAGCGTTGTTGTCAGCCAACCTCCTGCTGCCCGCAGGGTCTTGGCCTGAACGCCGCCTTGCGGCATGCTAGCGTGAGCTAACGTCCCCCGGTCTATCCATTTTGTTCAGGAGTTTCATCCATGGATTCCCAGCCTCATCTTGTTCTGCATGATAAGCACAGCATTCCTCAGCTCGGCCTGGGCGTCTGGCGTACCCCCGATGATCTTGCGGCGCCTGCCGTCGAAGCCGCGCTCGCCGCTGGCTACCGCCATATCGACACCGCGGCGGCCTATGACAATGAAACCGGCGTAGGGGCAGGCATCCGTGCTGCCGGACTGCCGCGCAGACAGCTGTTCATCACCACCAAACTCTGGAATACCGATCAGGGCTACGATGCCACGCTCAAGGCCTTCGATGCCAGCCT